>CAVBJB010000091.1:0-6979 GCA_963595625.1 Lachnospiraceae bacterium
ACTTTACATACATTCTATTTCTGACTTTGCTATTTTAAAAGATAAAATAAACAATACAAATACTAACACATATAGTTTTGGAGCTGGTATAGGTTTATTGACAAAAAATGGTTTGTTCAAATTAACGTATGCCAACGGTAACAATACATCGGATGGCTTTAACATAAAAAACTCATTATTCCATGTGTCAATAAATACATTATTTTAATAAAAAAAAACCTACAATAAAATATATTGTAGGTTTTTTTTACAATATTTTAAAAGAAAAGTAATTTGTTTTCATTTTTTTTATGATATTTATAACACTAAAAAACTATAATATTATGAGTAAAATGTTAAAAATGTTTTTTGCTTTTACATTGCTTTGTTCAACAATAGTACAAGCACAAGTAAAAAGCATTAAAGGCGTTGTAACAGACGGGACGGGTTTACCACTCCCTGGCGTTAGTATTGTTGTAAAAGGTACAACAGAAGGAACTCAAAGTGACATGGATGGTAACTTTGAAATTAATACAAAAGAAGGTAGCACGCTTACTTTTAGTTTTGTGGGTATGAATACAGTAGAACAAATCGCTACTGGTGCTTTTATGAAAGTTGTACTAACAGACTCAGAAAACACATTAGAAGAGGTAGTTGTTACAGCCTTGGGTATTAAAAGAGATAAAAAGGCATTAGGTTATGCTGCTCAAGAAGTTTCGGGTGAAACTTTAAGTAGTGCTGGACAAACTAATGCTATTAGTGCACTTTCAGGGAACGTAGCGGGTGTCCAAGTTACAACTCCTTCATCAATGGGAGGTTCTACTAGAATTACAATTAGAGGGATCAACTCTGTAACTCAAAACAACAAACCTTTAATTGTAGTAAACGGAATTCCTATTGACAACTCTAACTACAACACGAGCTCTACACAAAGCGGAAGCGGTGGACGTGATTATGGAGATGCATCCGCAGATATTAACCCTGACGATATTGAATCTGTTACAGTACTTAAGGGAGGGGCTGCTGCTGCACTTTACGGTTCTAGAGCTCAAAACGGAGTTATAATGTACACTACTAAAAGTGCTAAAAAAGGGAAAGCTGAAGTATCTTTAAAATCTGGAGTTACTTTTGAAAGCGCGTATATATCGCCAATATTACAAAATTCATATGGTGGTGGTTATGACGATTCTGGTTTACCAACAGCTGTTATTAATGGTCAAGTATATAATATTATGGAATATTATGCTGACGAGAGCTGGGGGCCTAAATTTGATAAGAATTTAAGTTATTTACCATGGAATGCTTTTGACCCAGAGTTTCCAGATCAATATTTAAAAGAAAAAAAATGGGTAGCTTCTAGAAACGATGTTGACTCTTTCTTTAGAACGGGAGTTACTACTAATAATAATGTCGGATTATCTTTTGCTAATGACAAAAGTAACATTAGAGCTTCTTTCTCTAACCAATTAACAAGCGGAATTGTACCTAACTCTAACCTTACTAAAAACATGTTTAGTGTGAATGGAGGAGCAAATTTAAGTAGTAAATTTAAATTTGATGCAATGATTAATTTTACTAGTACTAAAGGTTTTAACAGACCAGAGCAAGGATACGGAGATAACTCAGTTGCACAAAAATTCTATCAGTGGGGACAAAGACAGCTTGATTTCAACGATTTAAAGAGCTATATAAATCCAGACGGTACTCAGCGTACTTGGAACAGATCTGATTATGACGATCCAACTCCATTATATTCAGACAACCCATACTGGACTATATATAAAAATACTTCTGACGATAATAGAAATAGATTCTTAGGTAATTTTAAATTACAATACAACTTTACGGATAATCTATATATAGTAGGTAACCTTTACGGTGATATGTATGACTTTAGAGTTAGAGAAAGAGTAGCTATTGGATCTCAAGCTCAATCAGGATTTAGTCAAACAAATTATAATAATGCTGAATTTAACTACGAAGCACGTTTACATTATAACACAAAATTTGACAACATCTCTTTAAATACATTTATTGGTACTAATAGAAGAAAAGCTAAATATTCATACCTAAACAGTTATACTGTTGGGGGGCTAATCTTACCTAACAATTATAATTTATCAAATTCAGTTGATTTAGCACAAACTTCAAATTACGAAAACAGATTCACAATAAACTCTGTATACGCAATGGCGTCTTTAGGATTTTATGATATGTTTTATTTAGAAGGTACAGTTAGAAAAGATTGGTTTAGTACAGTGAGTGAGGCTGGGACATACCCTTCGGTTACAGGAAGTTTTATTTTCTCTCAGTTAATGAAAGACTCTAACTGGCTAAGTTTTGGTAAAATTAGAGCTGCTTGGGCACAAGTGTCTAATGGAGCAAACCCATACTCATTAGTAAACTACTATAATATCGGTACACCGTTTAACGGAACTCCAATTTATAGCCAATCATCAGTATCAAATAATCCATATTTAAAACCAGAATTAAATGATACTAAAGAGATTGGTTTAGAAATGAAATTCTGGAACAACAGATTTGGTTTCGACGTCTCATATTACAATAACGAAACGAGAGACTTAATCACTCCATTACAAGTTACAGGGGCTACAGGATATACTTCCAAATATTTTAACGTAGGTAGCTTACAAAACAAAGGGGTTGAGGCTATGGTATTTGTTAACCCTGTTAGAACAGAAAACTTCAATTGGGATATCTCTTGGAACTTTGCTAAAAACAGAAATAAATTAATCGAATTAAATGGTGATGCTGAAACATTAACTATTGCAAATGCACCTTTCCAAGTTAGCTTAGTAGCAAAAGTAGGTGAACGTTACGGACAAATCTACGGAACTGATTTCGTTTACGACGATCAAGGGAACAAATTAGTTGGTGATGATGGACTTTATGTAGCTTCAGATATTAAATCTTTAGGTTCAATTATTCCAGATTATAACATGGGGATACGTAATACATTCACTTACAAACAACTTAGCTTAAGTGCATTAATTGATATTCAAAAAGGAGGAAAATATTTCTCGACTACACACATGTGGGGTATGTATTCTGGTATGTTAGACAAAACTGCTAACAACAATATTCGTGAAACTGGTATAGTTTTAAATGGAGTGAACGAAAATACAGGTCAACCAAACGATGTTACAATTTCTGCGTACGATTACGGTTTAAATCATTATGGTAATGTTGATGCTCAAAACGTATTTGATGCAGATTATGTTAAACTTAGAGAACTAACATTAGGCTACACATTCCCTGGTAAATGGTTTAACAACAAAATTTCAAGCTTAAAATTCTCTGCTTTTGGTCGTAACTTATTTGCTTGGGGACTTGATTGGAAAGGGATGGATCCAGAAAACACATCATATGGAAGTGGTAATACACAAGGTTTAGAAGGAGGTTCAATACCATCTACAAGAACTTATGGCGCAAGCTTAGAAATTAAATTATAAAGAAAATGAAAAAAAGATATATAGTAATATTAGCGGCATTAGGTTTAAGCCTATTTTCTTCTTGTACTGAGGGATTTGAAAATGAAAATACAAACCCAAACAATCCAGAAGAAGTTAGAACCTTTGGTATATATAACAATGCTACTAAAAATTTAGTTGGCGGTAACCTTAGAGGTGCTTTTCAATCTGCTAGATTAGCACTACCTTGGGTACAATATTCTGCTCAAAGAAACTATACCGAAGAAGATCGTTACTTATACAGACAAACTTCTCCAGGATCATTGTTTAATGCTTACTATCAACAAGCAAATAATTTTAAAAAAATATTAGAACTTTGTACAGATCCTGTAAAAAAATTAGAAGTGCAAACCTACGGGAATCTAGATAATCAAATTGCAGCATCTAGGGTATTTCTTGCGTACGCATTCCATAATTTAGCAGATACGTTTGGTGATGTTCCTTATTGGTCTTACGGTGTTCAAGATCCAGATTTCCAAGCATTAGACATCAACAATTTAACACCTAAGTACGCTTCGCAAGAAAAAATATATACTGATATTTTAAAAGAATTAGAAGAAGCTGCTGACATGGTAGATCTAAATGATAGAATATTCTATGATGACTTATCGTATATCAATGAAAATGTTTTTGGAAATGATCCAGCTAAACTTAAAAAATTCGCAAACTCATTACGTTTAAGAGTTGCAACAAGACTTAAAAACAGTCCATTAAGCGCTTTAGCTCAATATCATATTACTGATGCTATAAATGATGGTGTTATGGAGAGTAATGATGATTCGGTTGGAATCAAATTCGAAAATAATTCGGTTAATCCAGCACCACAATACACTGCTTTTATCATTGATGCAAGAACCGATTATACCGTAAGTAAAACATTTGTAGATTTACTTAAAGGTAATATATCTTCAACTAACACACCTGTGGATCCAAGATTACAAAAAATTGCAGCTCCAGTGGGTGTAGGTAAAGCAGCTATTGTTTCTAATAATTATACTGAAAGCACTAACCTTAACAATTACAACGGAATGCCTTTCGGAGTTCCTAGTGTTAACACTGCATCACAAAGATCAGGTGCTTCTTTATTTGGATATAATGTATTAAGAGCTGATTATACAGAGTATTTCATGGAATATGCAGAAGTTGAATTTTTATTAGCTGAAGCTGACAATTGGAATCAAACCAATTATGAAAACGGTGTTCGCGCTTCAATGCAAAAATGGGGGGTTAACCAAAACGATATAGATACTTATATTACGAGTCTTCCTCCTGCAAATCAAGAAAATGTTATGAATCAAAAGTATATTGCATTATTTATGCAACCTTTTGAAGCTTGGGCAGAATACAGAAGAACAGGATTCCCTACATTCCTAATCAAACCAGGAGATACAGTAAATCTTATAAATCCAATAAATGGTAGTATGACTATTACTTTCCAACCATTAGAAAATATTTCAGATTTACCAACACGTATCAAATATCCATATACAGAAGTTACATTAAACGGTAGTAATTATCAAGAAGCTTCTGCCAGAATGGGTGGAGATAATTTAGATACAAAATTAATTTGGGATACAAATTAACAGACACAAAACCACTGCAAAGCAGTGGTTTTTTTTATATCTTTGCACTATGCATACAGAAGATCAAATATTTGGAATACGCGCTATCATTGAGGCTATCAATGCTGGCAAAAACATAGATAAAGTTTTCATTCAAAAAGAAGCTAAAGGCGAACTTATGCAAGAGCTTTTTAAAACAATGAAATCTAAAAACATTAATTTTTCATACGTACCCGTAGAGAAATTAAATAAACTAACACGTAACAATCACCAAGGAGCAGTTGCATCAATTAGTCCAATAGAATTCGTTTCTATAGAAAAATTAGTTGAAGATGTACAAAATCAAGGTAAAACACCTTTATTCTTAATCCTAGACCAATTATCAGACGCACGTAACTTCGGGGCAATCATCCGTACAGCAGAGTGTACAGGAGTAAACGGAATCATTGTACAAAAACAAGGAGCAGCACCAGTAAACGGAGATACAGTAAAAACATCAGCAGGAGCCGTATTCAACGTGCCAATCTGTAAAGTAGATCACATTAAAGACGCCGTATACTTTTTACAAGCATCAGACATACAAACGGTTGCCGCTACAGAAAAAACAGAAAATAACATCTACGATATCGATTTTAAAGTACCAATGGCAATCATCATGGGGTCAGAGGATAAAGGAGTTAATCCATCAGTACTAAAATTAGTAGATCACAAAGCAAAATTACCAATGTATGGTACCATATCATCATTAAACGTATCAGTTGCTTGTGGTGCCTTTTTATATGAAGCTGTAAGACAAAGACTATAAATTTAAAATAGGTTTTCTAAACTATATGAACCAAAACGCAAAAGATGTGAAAATAGAGTTTAGAAAACCTATTTTCCCTATAAAAAAAGAATTAGCTAACTATCTCGAAAAATACTCAAGAACTACAAAATCTCGGGTTTTGTACGACGATCTTTTACGTTTCTCAGGCTACATCGCACTCGAGGATGATAAAGGCGAAGACACGCTTTGGATACGAGTATATTATCCTGAATTCGAAAGAGAAGAAATAGACAATTCACTCAAAAAAATATACACACTCCTACATTCAGACGGAGACGTAGACACCCTCCCCTACCTAACCGTAGATTCTATTGACTATTGCACCTTCGGTAACTCAAAACCTTTCAGAGTAAAAGTCCGCAACATATTAAACGACAACTTTACAAACTTCTACATCAAAATGGCAGATGCATCGCGCATCTATGGCCTAGAGCTAGAAGACATGCTCTCACAAAACCGAATCAACTTCCTAGTCTATCAAAACACATTGATCGAAGAGCACATCATCGGAATCCCAGGCGATGTATTCATCAAAAATCATTTACCAAACTGTAGCAAAAGAGAAAAAGCACAAATTGCAAAAGAATTCGTAAAATTCAACGAACGCTGCTTTCTCGGACTCTTAGGCGACATGCGTTCCTACAACTACGTCGTAATCCCAATTCACGATTTCGACCACGTACAATACCGTATCAGAGCCATAGATTTCGACCAACAATCCTACGAAGGGAATCTAAAAATATACTTCCCACAATTTTTCAAGGAAAACTATCAAATGGTACAAATCGTACTCCAAAACCTAAAACAAAACTCCATCGATCAATACCGTAAAGAAGTACGATCAGTAATGGCAAAACGCATCCTAACCTCAGAGGAGCGCCTACGCGATCTCATGCGCATCATGCGTACAGAACAAATCGCACCGCCAGAACACGTAGAACAACTAAAAACTTCACTACTAAAAACAACAAAAGAGCCACGATTTAAAACATGCAAAACCATGGGAGACGTCGTATTTATAGGTCTAAACTTAATCGTAAAAAGCTATTCACCAACAGAATAATTATTAGGGCGTAACCCTCGCCATAAAATACACATAAACATAAAAAGCGGATAGCTCG
>CAVBJB010000092.1:0-6967 GCA_963595625.1 Lachnospiraceae bacterium
CCCAAAATTATGTTAATAAGAAAAATTTTACACTAAGGGAATCCCCTATTTTTTTATTTTTTTTTCCGTTACTTATTTTAATACATAAAAACTCAACCCTAAAAGGTTGAGTTTTTTCTAGTTTTTTAACGAGAACTTCGTGCATAGCCCTGATGGAAGCGGCATCCTTTTACATACTTGCTTGTAACAAAGCAAGCAAGTGTGTAAAAAATATAACGGACAGCAGGATGACGTAGTTTATGTAGTGTTTGGTGTTAACGCTACAAATTTTTCTACCAAAAAATCGGCAATTTATTATGTGTTTTTAAATAGGTATTGGCTAAGTTAAAGTGGTTGTTGCCAAACCATTTGCCTTGGTTGGCGCTCATGGGCGAGGGATGCCCGCTTTGTAGGATAAGGTGTTTGTTGGCGTCTATATTCTTGGCTTTTTTTTGGGCGTAATTTCCCCAAAGCATAAAAACAGTGTGCTCAGTATTTTGGTTTATGTAAGTAATGGCGTTTTGGGTAAAGGTTTCCCAGCCTTGTTTTTGGTGGCTCCCGGCTTTTGCGGCCTGCACGGTGAGTACATCGTTTAACAGGAATACGCCTTGGGTGGCCCAACGCTCTAGGTTTCCGGAAAAAGGAATCTCTGCACCGGTGCTTTGTTGTACTTCTTTAAAAATATTACGTAAAGAGGGCGGAAACGGCATGCCGTCGTTTACTGAAAACGCCAATCCGTTGGCTTGGTTAGGGCCATGATAGGGATCTTGTCCTAAAATTACCACTTTTATATTTTGCAGTGGGGTAAGCTTAAACGCGTGATAGATGTAATTTTGCGGCGGATACACCTGTTGGGTAGCATAGGCCGTGTTTACAAATTGTTGCAAGGTTTTAAAATATGGTTTTTGTTGTTCTTGCTCTAAGAATTGTTGCCAAAGTGGATCCATAACGTAATATTTATCTGTCAAATGTAAGGATATTATCTAAGTATGAAATTAAGTTCGTAAATTTGTGTTTCAAGACGAAATTCAAATATGATATCAATTACGACTAAAACGTTAGAAGATTTAGAATTTAATACCATTTTAGAAACCATCTCGGGACTTTGCACGACCGAAATGGGTAAAGAACGTGCCTTTGAAATTGTTCCTTTTAAACAAAAGGAGGAATTAATGGATGCGCTTGGGCAAACCTCGGAGTACCAATCCTCGTACTCTAACAACAACGCCATCCCCTCTCATTATTTTGATCCTATTACTCATGAGCTTAAATATTTAGCTATTGAGGAAAGTTATATAGAAATATCGGGCTTACGTAAAATTGCTACGTTAAGTGAAAATACTAATATTTTGCTTCAGTTTTTTAAAAAGTTTGAGGTATATTATCCTAAGCTTGCTAAAAAATCTGCTGAAGTTGAGATTACCAATTTTATTGCTAAAACGATTGATGAAGTTAGTGATAAATACGGTGAAATTAAGGATACAGCCTCTGTAAATTTAAAAGAGATTCGCACGCAAATAAACTTTGTACGAGGTAAAATCAATCAGAGTTTTGGTATGGTTTTATCGCAATACAGCGGCGCTGGGTATTTAGACGATATTCGAGAAACGGTTGTGGATAATCGCAGGGTTTTAGCCGTACTTTCTATGCACCGTAAAAAAGTAAAAGGGAGTATTTTAGGTAGTTCTAAAACCGGAAGTATTACTTATATTGAGCCTGAAATTACGCACCGCTACTCGCGCGAGTTGCAAAACCTGATGTACGAGGAAAAGCAAGAAATTATTAAAATTTTAAAGCACGTAACCAATTTATTACGCCCGTACCATCCGTTGTTAGAAACATATCAAAACTTCCTTTCGGATATTGACATTGTAGCTGCAAAAGCACGTTATGCAAATAAAATAAATGCAATTTTACCTGAAATTGTTGACGAAAAAGTTATTTATTTTAGAGAGGCCTACCACCCTATTCTGTATTTAAACAATAAAGAAAAGAAAAAGGTTACGTACCCGCAAAACATAGAACTTACGGACGATAAGCGTATCATTGTAATTTCTGGACCCAATGCCGGTGGTAAAAGTATTACCCTTAAAACGGTTGGACTTTTACAATTAATGTTACAATCCGGAATGTTGATACCGGTGCATGAACGTAGTAAAACCACTCTTTTTGATCGCATTTTAACGGATATTGGAGACAATCAGTCTATAGAAAATCACCTTTCTACTTACAGTTACCGTTTAAAAAACATGAATTATTTCTTGAAAAAATGTAACGCTCGAAGTTTATTTTTGATCGATGAGTTTGGTACTGGATCTGACCCGGAATTAGGAGGAGCTTTAGCAGAAGTATTTTTGGAAGAATTGTACGATCGTGAGGCCTACGGTATTATTACCACACACTACGCCAAACTTAAAATTTTAGCAAACGAATTACCTGAGGCTGTAAACGCCAACATGATGTTCGACGAAAAAAGTTTAGAACCGCTTTATAAATTAGTGATTGGACAAGCCGGGAGTTCGTTTACGTTTGAGGTAGCTCAGAAAAACGGGATTCCTTTTGGATTAATTAACAGAGCCAAAAAGAAGGTTGAGACTGACAAAGTACGCTTTGATAAGACTATTGCAACTTTACAAAAAGAACGCTCTAAACTGGAAAAAACCTCTCAAACATTAAAAGAGGAAGAAGTGCGCGCGCGCGAAGAAAGCAGCAAAATGCAAACCATTAACTCTAAAATTCAGCAAAAGCTAGAGAGTTACCAGGAACTTTTTGACTCCAACCAACGCTTAATTTATATAGGAAATAAAATTGATGACATTTCTGAGAAATACTTCAACAATAAAAACAAAAAGGAACTTATTGGCGAATTTTTAAAAATGGTGGAGATAGAAAACTCAAAACGTAAAAAAATATCTGCTAAAGAAAAGAAAGCCAAGGAAGAAGAAGTTAAAAAAATTGAGGAAGAAGTAAAAGTTGTAGTAGAAAAAATTAGAGAAGAGAAAAAAGAAAAGAAAAAAATTGAAGCACTACAACCTAAAAAAACAAATTTTGCGTTAAAAGTAGGAGATCGTGTTCGAATGATCGATGGTTTAGCCGTGGGTACTATAGATGCTATTGAGAAAAACAAAGCAACAGTGAATTACGGATTCTTTACCTCTAAAGTAGATTTAGAACAACTAGAAATGGTGGAACGAAAAAAATAAAACGCTTATGGATTTACCAAAAAACAAAAAAATAGTGCTTTTTGATGGGGTTTGTAATTACTGCAACGATGTTGTAAATACAATTATTAAACGCGACAAAGAGGACAAATTTAGATTTGTAGCTTTGCAATCAGACAAAGGTCGAGAAATTATTGCGCATATTGGTTTAAACCCAGATATTGACTCCATAGTTTTGTATGATCCTGGAGTTGCTTATTACGTTAAATCAGATGCCGTATTGCGTATTGCGGACGAATTAGGAGGAAAATTTACGCTTTTAAAAGCCGGATTTTTACTTCCAACCCAAGTACGTGATTTAGGTTACGACTATTTTGCTAAAAACAGATACAAATGGTTTGGTAAAGAAGAGAGCTGCATGATTCCGACATCTAACATAAGATCAAAATTTTTAAGTTAAAATAAAATACATCCCTAATAAGTTTTACTTTTATTAGGGATTTTTTATAACTATATGGAAAGCACAAAACAAACGCAACTAAAAAAATACAAGGTACTAGCTACAAGTTTATTTATACTTATGGCAGTTGGTTACATGGTAACCGCCTATTTAATTCAATCTCATCCTAAAAACTATCTGTATTACATACGTGCTTTTTGCGAGGCTGGCATGGTAGGTGCCCTAGCCGACTGGTTTGCGGTAACTGCAATTTTTAAAAAACCTTTAGGATTACCTATACCTCATACCAATTTAATAGAAAATTCTAAAGATGACATTGGAGAAAATTTAGGACAATTTGTACAAGACAATTTTTTAAATGCACAAAATATTAAACCCTATATTAAACAATTTAATGCTGTAGCATTGCTTTTAGAATGGCTTACAAATGATAAAAATAAAAAATCATTACAAACTGAGATTAAAAATTTTATACAAAATGTATTAGAAGATTTAGACGAAAAATCTTTAAAGTCTTATTTGAATACAAAAGCAAAAGATGTAATAGCTGATTTTAAAATACAGCAACCTGCCTTTAAAGCTGCTGATTATTTAATTGAAAATAATTCGCATAACAAACTCATCGATAAAATTTTACCTTATGTAAAATCGTATGTGGTAAACAGTAAAGAATTTGTAAAAGATAAAATCGACGAAAAAGGAGGTTTTTTTGGATCCCTATTTAGCGACCGTTTAAGCGGTAGTATGGTGACGGGCGTTTCTGAATTTATAGATGAAATACAAAATAATCCTAGACATAAAGTACGATTGGAAATTGAATATCAAATTTTACAAGTTGTAGATAAACTTAAAAATGATAGTGCTTTTTCGGAAAAATTAGAAAGTTATAAAAACGACTATTTTAAAGATTCTCAAATAGAAAAATTTGTAGACGACGCTTGGGATAGCGTTAAAGAAAAATTGATGGTTCAAATCAATCAACCTAATTCTGTTTTAGACAAATACATTATAAAATACTCGGATCAGTTTATAGAGCAACTTACAACAGACGAGGGTTTACAAAACAAAATAAACTCTTGGGTTAGGACTTTTATTTTTAAATTAATTACTAAAAATTCTCATTACGTTGCTAAGCTAATATCTAATACAGTTAAAAATTGGGACGGTAAGGAATTATCTCAAAAATTAGAGCTAGAAGTAGGTAAAGATTTACAATTTATACGTATAAATGGGACATTAATCGGTGGATTAATCGGAATTATCATTTACACATTTACACAATTTTTCATAAAATAATTAACATAATTAAAAAAACAACCCTATTTAAAAGCATCAAATTTACAAATTGTCAGATTTTGATATAATTTATATTTTTTTTACAATTTCTTTATAATAGTATGCATACATAAGATTTTTTTCTCAAATTTGTTAGTTCGTAAAATAAACAAATTAACAAAATTACTAAATGAATAACATTACTAGATTATTCGATATTATTCACTACCAACTAGACAAATACCCTTTGGAAGGATCCATGGTTGACAAACGCAAAGGTCAATGGGTAAAAACTAGTACTCAAGAATATATTGATAAAGCAAACGCAATGTCGAGAGCTTTATTAGCATTAGGAGTAAAACCTGGGGATAAAATCGGTATCGTAACACACAAAAATTGTTCAGAGTGGAACATCTCTGATACAGCAATTTTACAAATTGGAGCACATACAGTGCCTATTTATCCAAACATCTCTGAGGATGATTACCAATACATTTTAAATCATTCTGAAAGTACATATTGCATTGTCTCTGATGCAGATTTGTTAAAAAAAGTGCTGAATGTAAAATCTAACCTTACGATTTTAAAAGATATATTTACATTTGAGCAAATCGATAATTATAAATCCTTCAATGATTTAGTCACTCTTGGTCAAACTCTACAAACCCAGGACCAAGTAGAGGAGTTAAAAGCTCAAGTAAAACCGTTAGACTTAGCTTCTATCATTTATACTTCTGGTACAACAGGTAAACCTAAAGGAGTTATGTTATCTCATAACAACATGGTTAAAAATGTACTTTATTCGAGCGAACGTGTTAGTTTACCACTAGGAAACACTGTAACATTAAGTTTTTTACCATGTTGCCACGTTTTTGAACGTGTTTTAATTTATTGCTACCAATACAAAGGATTCTCTACGCACTTTGCTGAAAGTATAGAAGCTGTTGCAGATAACATTAAAGAAGTTCGACCTAACATGATGACTGTAGTACCTCGTTTATTAGAGAAAGTACACGACAAAATTATGGCGAACGGTAGCGAACTTAAGGGGCTAAAAAAATCTTTATTTTATTGGGCCGTAAAAGTGGCTGAACAATATGAACCTTATGGAGCAAACGGCGTAATTTATGAAGTTAAACATAAAATAGCTCATGCTCTAGTTTTAAAGAAATTTAAAGAAGCATTAGGTGGACGTTTGGATCTTATCATTTCTGGTTCAGCGGCTATACAAGCACGCTTACCTCGTTTTTTTACTGCATCTGGCGTACAAACAATAGAGGGTTATGGATTAACAGAAACTTCTCCTGTTATAGCAGTTAACGATTACAACAACGGTAATTATAAATCCCTAACTGTAGGAAGACCTATTAAGGGTGTAGAAGTAAAAATTGCTGAGGATGGAGAAATTTTAACTAAGAGCGAATGCGTTATGATGGGGTATTATAAAGACCCTGAAAAAACAGCAGAAGTAATTAAAGACGGATATTTCCATACAGAAGATATTGGTGTATTAGATAAAGATGGATTTTTACGTATCACCGATCGTAAAAAAGAAATGTTCAAGACTTCAGGTGGTAAATATGTTGCACCACAAGGATTAGAAAACGAGTATAAAAAATCTCGTTTTATAGAACAAATTATGGTTGTGGGTGAGGGTGAAAAAATGCCCGGAGCTATTATTCAACCCGATTTTGAATACATAAAACAATGGGCAAATGCAAATAAAATTGCTCACGCTTCTACAAATCAAGAAATCGTATCAAACCAACAGGTACGTGACCAAATTCTAAAAGCGATTGAAAAATCAAATAAAGAATTCGGTAAATGGGAACAAGTAAAAGTTTTTGAGTTAACAGATACTGTATGGTCTGTAGATACGGGAGAATTAACCCCTACCCTTAAACTTAAAAGAAAATTCATCAAAGAAAAATATTCTAGTTTATACGATAAAATGTATAATCATTAACAAAAAAACAGACAATTATTTAAAAATAATTGTCTGTTTTTTTTATTTAAATGTTTTTTTTAATATTTTGGTAGAAACAAATCGCGCAAAAAATAAACAAACAACATTTAAACCATAACTTAACTA
>CAVBJB010000093.1:0-6887 GCA_963595625.1 Lachnospiraceae bacterium
TCTATCTTTTTATCCACTTCGTTACAAAAAAGGATGCCGCTCCAACCCCTAACGCAAAAAAAAAATCCTGCAAATAAAATATTGTTAAAATCTTAACTTATATTTGGGAAAATTTACTATTTACCAACTTTATTTCTCTTCATGAAAAAGTTATTACTATCCTTATTCATTTTTACCTCTAATCTAATTTTAGCACAAGGCGAAGCTTCAAAATGGTATTTCGGAAACTTTGCAGGTTTAGATTTTAGCTCAGGTACACCAACCGCTTTAACCAATATGCCTACAAACTATAGCAACCTAAATTCCGAAGAAGGTTGTACCACTATATCCAACTCCGCTGGTGAACTTCTATTTTATACCAACGGTAAAATCGTTTGGACAAAAAACCATACCATTATGGCAAATGGTACTGAATTAGGTGGAGACCAATCCTCTACACAATCTGCAATCATTGTTCCTGCTCCAGAAACACCAAATATTTATTACATATTTACCGTGGACGAGCACAACTACAACCGTCAAGGACTTTCCTATTCAATTGTAGACATGAGCTTAAATAACGGTCTTGGTGCAGTAACTACTAAAAACGTAAATTTATTAGCTAAATGTGCCGAAAAAATTACAGCTGTAAAATCAAACAACTGTAACGAATTCTGGGTTATTGCTTACGGAAATCAAAACGCTAATACAACCAATAATTTAAATGCTTTTTTTGCATTTAAGATTACTCCTGAGGGGGTTAACCCTAACTATGTTCGTAGTATTTTTAACGAAAATGCTGGTTTAAGAGACGGTCGTGGCTATTTAAAAGTATCCGCAGACGGATCCAAAATTGCCATTGCACATCAAGGTTTATACGAGCGTGGCCTAATTTTATACGACTTTAACAATTCAACAGGTATAGTATCTAATGCTCAACCTTTGTACCCACAAGACGATAGTACAGGCTACTATTACAACGCACAACCGTACGGTGTTGAATTTTCATTATCAGGAAGATTTTTGTATACAACCTTTACGATGAATAATAACGATACGGATGCAATATTAATGCAATACGATTTGCAAGATAATAATAGCGGAAGACTGGTATCTAGAGACGTTACCTTTAGAGGGGCTTTACAAATGGCTCCAGACGGTAAAATTTACCGTTCTTTATCCGAGAGTTATGATTTAGGATCAAAATACATTGGGGTTATACAAAACCCTGAATCCCTTGGTACAGCGGCAAACTATCTACACAACGCTATAGATATCGATCCAAACAACCAAAACAGACGTTCAAGACAAGGTTTACCTCCATTCATTCAATCCATGTTTTTAGGTGTGGTCAATATCATTAACCCTGACAGTGCAACTATTGAGACTTCTTTAAAATTATGTGAAGGTCAAAGTCACACACTTACAGCTCCTCAATATAATTTAGCAACTTATACATGGTATAAGGATGGTGTTGTTGTTGCGCAAGGAAGTACAAGAACATTAACAGTTAACCTAACAGGTCTTTATAAATTAGAAATCAACACACCCGAATTTTCTTGTCCAATAAAAGGAGAAGCTCGTGTGGATATACCGAACAATCCACAAATCGACCAACAACCTAACAACTTGATTTTATGCGGAATTACATCCTTACAAAACTTAGGGATTAACTTTCAACAACAAACTCAAAATATTTTAGGAAACCAATCCACTACAGATTTCGAAGTAAAATACTTTTATACTTTAGCTGATGCTCAAGCCAATACAAACGCAATTAATTTACCTTTAAACACAGTAAATTCTTACGGAGACCTAACCCTATTTGCAAGAGTTCATGCTGTATTAAATAACAACTGTTTTTTAATTGCAGATTCTTTTAACTTAACTATTTCTAACGGAGGTGCAAATATCCCTGATTTACCTAATGTAAGTTTATGTGCCGCAAGTTCTGATAACTTAAGTGTAAACATAACAGCATCAGAGGTTATCAATCAATTGTTTCAGAACATAGACATTTCTAACTTTGAAATTACCTTACACAATTCGTCTACAGAGGCAGCCAACAAAACAAATGCCTTAAATTTAATTACTTATACAGGGCAAACACTTTATGTTAGCGTACAGGATATTTCTACACCAATTTGCATTCGAGTAATTCCGGCAACACTAAACATTAATCAAAGACCAATTGTTCCAATCAACAACGTGGAGCAATGCGGTATAGGAAATCAAGTGAGCTATAACTTCGAGGCCTTAAAACAAAGGGTACAAAACATTAACCCAAATTACAGCGTAAACTTTTACAGCAACGAGAGTCAATTATTAAATCAAACTAACGCACTACAAAGTATTGTTTTAGAGCAAAACAACACTACCATTTTTTATCAAATTATCGATAACCAAACCGGTTGTACCTATAACAGCCAATTTACAATTGTTAAAAATTTAATATACAATTCCCAAGAATATACTATTTGTACAACTGCAAATGCAACTACTTATAACTATAATTTACAAGATTTAAATTTTACCGAAGGTAATTTTTACACCAATTTGCAAGATGCTTACAACAATACCAATGCCTTACAAAATTTACAAGTAGTATTAAACACAAATACCGTACTGTATTATAAAGTTATGGATCAATTAAACTGTACCAACTTACAAGAAATTAGATTCCTATTAAGCCCAGTTGCAAACGTATCTGCGCAGCAAAACGTAAGTATTTGTACCAATTTAAACAACTCTCTCGAGATTAATTCTGGCGTAGCCTTAAATCTCCAAAATAACTACACCTATTTATGGTCAACCGGGGAAACTACTCCAACCCTTGTAGTAACCCAAAGCGGAGAATACACCGTAACTGTTACTAACGCAAACGGATGCAGCACAACCTCAACCGTAAACGTTAGAGAATATCAAATACCAAGCGTAAGAGACATCTTAATTTCTGATTTCTCAGAAAATAACTCCGTACAAGTTGTCATGTCCAACTATACCAACTTAGAGTACAGTTTAGACGGAGTTAACTATCAAGATTCAACCCTTTTTACAAACGTAAAACCAGGGATTTATACGCTTACAATTCGAGACATCGACGGGTGTAACACCTACCAACAAGAAATTTCTGTCCTTGGCGTACCTAACTTTTTTACACCAAATGCTGACGGAATAAACGATACTTGGAACATGCACGGCATATCAAACAACCACTACCCAAACACTCAAATTCAAATCTTTGATCGCTACGGCAAACTCTTAAAATCGTTTAAACCTGCAACAGACCATTGGGACGGAACCTACAACAATAAGCCCCTTCCCTCAACTGATTATTGGTACATCATCACGTTAGATAACGGTAAAACTTACAAAAGTAATTTTAGCTTAAAAAGATAAATATCAAAAATGCGGGAGAAGAACATATCGTTTTTCTCCTTTTTTTATTAGGGCGTTACCCTCGCTAGCAAATCATCCAAGTAAACATAAAGTTTATCCAAAGCTCGGGTCGGTGTATACGCTCTATCTTTTTTGTCTCCGTAAACTACAACAAAAAAGGATGCCGCTGCTCCACCTAACGCAGACGCACATTTTAACAGTAAAACACACTAAAATTTCATCAAAACATACTAATTTCTACCTAAATAGAGTTAATATGAACATAACCAATTAATTTAATAATTTATGGATATTGTATGGACATTAGTTATAGGTGCAGTTGCAGGATGGCTTGGAAGTCAAATTTTTAAGGGCAGTAGCCTAGGACTCATCGGTAATATCATAGTAGGTATTTTAGGAAGTTTTGTAGGCTATTGGCTATTAGGCAGCGTACTAGGAGTTTCGTTAGGAGCTGGAATTATTGGAGCTATATTAACCGGAGCCATTGGAGCAATAGTTATATTAGCTATCTTAAATTTAATATTTAAAGCATCTAGATAAATAAAAAAAACCAGCTTTTAAAAGCTGGTTTTTTTTTGAGGGGAATAGGGGAAAATAATTATAATCTGAATGCTATCCGCATTTACTAGATCCACAACTTTTACAAGTTAAACAACCTTCTTGATACATTAATTGTGTAGATCCACAATTACCACATTTTTGTCCAACGGCATCCGTACCATCCGGTATAAAACGTTTTAAAGCCCTTGCAACTCCATTTTTCCATGAGTTTATTGAATCCTTATCTAACTGTAAACTATTAATTAATTCTATTACATTTTCAATAGCCATACCATGACGTAAGGTACCTGAAATTAACTTAGCGTAATTCCAAAACTCAGGATCAAAGCGGTAAGACAATCCTTCTATTGTAGTTTTATAACCTCGTTGGTTTACATATTGGAAATCGTATCTCGAGTTTCCGTTTTCATCTCTATTCTTAATAATATATCCATCGTTTACCCAACGTGGTAATAAAATACCATCTTCATCATCTGCCAAACCGGTAAAAATTTCGTACGGTCTGTCCTCAATTTTACCTATAAAGGCAATCCATTTCTCTTTATTATTCTGAAAACGAACAACATCAGCATGTAAGCTTGTAGGGCGTTTTGTCGGGAAATTTGTAATACTAGTTGTATCTGGTGCTACTTCTTTTTTGTTTTCGTCCTTAGATACTAATACTCCGGATCTAGATCCGTCTCTATATACCGTAACACCTTTACATCCAACTTCCCAAGCAGTTAAATATAATTTATTAACCAATTCCTCGGTTGCATCGTTAGGGATATTAATGGTTACAGAAATTGAGTGATCTACCCATTTTTGGATAGCACCTTGCATCTTAACTTTGCTTAACCAGTCTATATCATTAGATGTAGCTTTGTAATAAGGTGATTTTTCTATCAACTCATCAATCTCAGCATCTGTAAAGTTTTTAGAACTATCTATACCGTTAGCTTCCATCCAATCTTTAAATTTATGGTGGAAAACAATGTATTCTTCAAAAGAATCCCCTACCTCATCCACATAATCTACACGTGCATTTTTATCGTTAGGGTTTACCTTTCTACGTCTTTTATATACCGGTAAAAATACAGGCTCAATACCAGATGTTGTTTGGGACATTAACGATGTACTTCCGGTAGGTGCAATTGTAAGTAAAGCAATATTACGACGTCCGTACTCTAAAATATCGTTATATAATTGTGGGTCTGCTTCTTTAATTCGTAATAAAAAGGGATTATTTTTTTCTCTCTCCGCATCAAAAATTGAGAAGGCTCCACGCTCTTTTGCCATTTCTACAGATGAGCGGTAGGCAGCTAAAGCTAAGGTTTTATGAACAAGTTCAGAAAATGCATTACCTTCCTCGCTACCGTATCTAATATTAAGTGCAGCAAGCATGTCTCCTTCAGCAGTAATTCCTACTCCTGTACGGCGTCCCTCTTGTGCTTTTTTACGAATTTCTAACCACAGATTTTTTTCTATTCTTTTTACTTCTTCATCCTCTGGATCTAGATCAATTTTACGTAGAATTTCATCCACTTTTTCTAGCTCTAAATCAATAATATCATCCATCATACGTTGAGCAATACCCACGTGCGACTTAAATAATTCCATATTAAATGTGGCTGAAGCTGTAAACGGATTTTCAACATACGAAAATAAATTGATTGCTAAAAGTCTACATGAATCATAGGCACATAAAGGGATCTCTCCACAAGGGTTTGTAGAAAGTGTTTTATATCCTAAATCCGCGTAACAATCCGGTAGAGATTCTTTAATGATTGTATCCCAAAATAAAATTCCAGGCTCAGCTGATTTCCATGCGTTGTGGACAATTTTCTTCCAAATTTTAGTAGCATCTACTTGTTTTTCAAACAAAGGTGTAGGAGAAAATATTGGATATTTTTGTGTATACGTTGTTTGTGCTTTTACAGCTTCCATAAAATCATCAGAAATTCTAACCGATACATTGGCACCTGTTATCTTTCCTTGTTCTAATTTCGCATCGATAAAATCCTCAGCATCTGGATGGTTAATAGATACGGATAACATTAAAGCGCCACGTCTACCATCTTGTGCAACCTCTCTTGTAGAGTTTGAATAGCGCTCCATAAAAGGGACTAAACCTGTAGAGGTTAAAGCCGAGTTTTTAACGCTAGATCCCTTAGGACGTATGTGGGACAAATCATGTCCTACTCCCCCTCTACGTTTCATTAATTGTACTTGCTCTTGATCAATTTTCATGATTCCTCCGTACGAGTCACTCTCTCCTTTATTACCAATTACAAAACAATTAGATAAGGATGCTATTTGAAAAGGATTTCCAATTCCGGTCATTGGAGAACCTTGAGGGATAATATATTTAAAATCTTTTATTAAATCATAAATTTGCTCTTGACTATAGGCATTAGGATATTTTTTTTCAATTCTAGCAACCTCAGAGGCAATTCGAATGTGCATATCCTCTGGAGATTTTTCATATAAATTCCCGTCCGAATCTTTTAGTGCATATTTATTAATCCAAACTCTTGCTGCTAAATCATCACCTTTAAAATAGGCTAAACTTGCTTCAAAAGCTTCATCTTGAGAGTAGATTTTTCTATCTGTTTTTGTAACAGTCATTTCCATATTCCTTCTAGTTTATTAATTTTTTTCCCTTTTGTTGACTACAAATTGCAGATTTTATCAGTATAAATATTTCTGCTTAAAACCAACTTTACTAAAGTATATATCTAAAATGAATAAAACAAACTATTCTAAAAGTTTACAAAAAAATAGATTCAAAATACTGATTACCAATAATTTAAAAAATTACAAAAAGCAAAAAGTTGACAAAAAATTTAATTTCAAAATTTTAGTATAAAAATTAAGAAAAAGTTATTAACATAATTTTATCAAGAATTTCAAGGGCTTAATTTGAATTCTAAAAGTTATTAACAAAAAAAATTTATCAAAAAGTATAA
>CAVBJB010000094.1:0-6880 GCA_963595625.1 Lachnospiraceae bacterium
TTTATATTATTTAGTTTAATATTTTTATTTTTTGAAACATTAGATTTAATCTTTTTACTCAATTTTGAATATAAACTCCTATTTATAACCTGTGCATTTATACTATTAATTTTGTCTAGCTTTACCTGGATACAGTATGTATTAGAAAATTCTAAACCCAATAAAATTTTACTAATTGCAGTTTTTTTATTTATAATCTCTGACTTATTTTTTGCACTACAATTGTATTACGTTGAATTTTTTATGATCCAATTTATAGCTACAGTAACTCAAACTTTAACTTATTTATTTGTAATTAAGTTTTTTTTAGAGAAAGAAAAATACTAATCTTTATTTATATATAGTTATTAAGTAAAACGAATAACTATGGATTTGCACTCTGGTATGCCGTATTGGGTTGTTTTAAACCCATTATATAATTTATTTAATCCGTTAAAGAAAAATATAAAGACGGAAGTTGTTATCATAGGCTCCGGAATTACGGGTGCTTTGGTATCTCATCAGCTGTCAGATGCAGGTATTAAGTGTATAGTTGTTGATAAACGTACCGTAGGAACTGGTAGCTCTATAGCTTCTACTTCACAACTTCAATATGAAATCGATGTTCCCTTATACAAATTAGCTAAAAAAATTGGAAGAGAAAATGCTTTTAAAGCCTATAAATACTGTCTTCAATCGATTACAGATCTAGAGAAGACGTTTCAAAAAATAAAAAGAAATCCAGATTTTGAGAGAATTCCAACGTATTTTTTAGCATCTAACAAATCAGGATTAGATTTATTACAAAAAGAATTTGAAATTAGGAAAGAGGCCAATTTACCTGTAGAATTTCTTACCAAGGAACAAGTTGCAAAAAAACTTAAAATCGATGCTCCAGGTGCGTTATACAACAATACTTCCGCACAATTAGATTGTTATAAAGGAGCAACATACTTATTGGATTATAACATAAAAAATTCAGGTTTAGATGTTTATTCACACACGTTAATTAAAGAATATAAGGAAACTACTACTGGATATGAGTTAATAACTGACATGGGCTTTACAATAAAATGCAATCAAGTAGTTATTGCAGCAGGGTTTGAAGCGGGGGAATTTCTTCCAAAAAAAGTTATGGATCTCTTATCAACTTTTGCTATTATATCCCAACCGTTAGATAAAAAACACATCTGGAAGGATAAAGCCCTAATTTGGGAAACTAAGGAACCTTATCTATATATGTGTACTACAACGGATAATCGCATTATTGTAGGCGGTGAGGACGAAGAATATTATGACCCGGATAAAAGAGACGATCAGTTACGAGACAAGGCAAAAGTTTTAGAAATAAAATTTAAAAATCTATTTCCTCATATACCGTTTATAAAAGAGATGTCGTGGGCAGGAACCTTTAGTGCTACCTCTGACGGATTACCTTTTATTGGTCCTTGGCCAGGCAAACCTAAAATGCATTATGCACTTGGTTATGGTGGTAACGGTATTACATTTTCAATGATAGCAGCTCAAGTAATTACTAATTTAATTTAAGAGCAAGAAGATGAGCGAGCAACTCTTTTTGGCTTTAACAGATTGGATCATGCCTAAATTATTAGAAGTAAATGCAAACGGATTATATTGTGCACAGGCTGATGTTTATATAGATCCTTGGCGACCGGTAAATATGGCCTTAATTACTCATGGCCATGCAGATCATATGCGTTGGGGAAACAAAAAGTATTTAGTGCATAAGGATACCGTTCCCGTTTTAAAGGTAAGATTGGGGGATGTTGCTTATCAAGCTATTGATTATAATCAAAGTATCACAATTAATGGAGTTAGATTCAGTTATCACCCGGCGGGTCATATTTTAGGTTCTTCTCAAATTCGATTAGAATATAAAGGTGAAATTTGGGTCGTGACAGGAGATTATAAATTACTTCCCGATGGGCTCTCTCCAGAGTTTGAACCTGTTAAATGCCATAGTTTTATCACAGAAAGTACATTTGGTCTCCCTATTTATAATTTTGAGTCTCCTATAAAAGTTTTTGATGAAATTTTAGATTGGGTTAAAATTAATCAATCACAACAAACAAATTCCATCATTACTTGTTACTCTTTAGGTAAAGCGCAATCAATTTTAAATCACTTTAAAGACATTGATATTCCAATTTTTCTTCATGGTGCTGTGGCTAATTTAAACGATGCTTTTAAGGAGAATGGCTTTGATTTTAAAGGTGAAAAAGTAACACAAGAAACAGATAAAAATCTTTTTAAAAATTGTATGGTTATAGCTCCACCTGCTGTTTTAGACAGTGCCTGGCTAAGAAAATTCGGTACTTATAAAACCGCATTTTGTAGCGGATGGATGCAACTTAGAGGTGCTCGTAGGAGAAAAGGGGTTGATAAAGGGTTTGTTTTTTCTGACCATTGTGATTTTAAAAGTCTTAACGCTGCAATAGATGCAACAGGTGCAGAAGATATTTATATCACACACGGTTACGAAGATTTATTTGCTCAATACCTAAAAAGAGAAAAAGGATTAAATGCTCAAATCATGAAAACCCTTTTTAATGACGAGCAAGAAGATGAGGAGGTAGCATTATGAAAGAATTTTCACTATTATATGACGAATTAGACGGAACCACCAAAACCAACGCAAAGATTCAGGCGATTGTAAATTACTTACAAATGGTTCCAGATCAAGAAAAAATGTTCGCCATTTCAATTCTTATCGGTAACAAACCCAAACGTCCAATTAAGACAACTACTTTGCGCGAATGGACCTCCGTTTATACCGGTATTCCGCTTTGGCTTTTTGAGGAATGTTATTATGTGGTGGGAGATTTGGGTGAAACTATTTCCACATTAGTATTCACGGATACAGATATTAAAGAAGATATATTTACTCTTAAATCTTTATTCGAATTTATTACGCAGCTTAAGGAGCAGGATCCCAATACGCAACAAGAAATACTCTATGAACATTGGCCCAAATTAGCTAGGACCCCTTTGTATATATTTAATAAAATGCTTACAGGAAGCTTCAGAATTGGAGTTTCAAAAAAAATAGTTATTAAAGCTATCGCTAAATATTTACAAATAGACGAAAATACAATTGCACACCAAATGATGGGAAATTGGGACCCCTTTGTGATGACTTTTTCAGATATGTTTCATGGCGAATCTGCGGTGAAAGATCATATACCTTATCCGTTTTTTTTAGCATATCCTTTGGAAGATGAACCCGAAACACTTGGACCCATTTCAGATTGGTATCTAGAAAAAAAATTAGATGGTATTAGAGGACAGATAATTTGTAGAAATGGACAAATTTATATTTATACTAGAGGTGAAGAACTTGTTACTGACAAGTTTCCTGAATTCGAACATCTACCCGAACTTTTACCCAACGGGACAGTTTTAGATGGTGAAATTATCCCTTGGAAAGATAATGAACCCTTACCCTTTAGCGTTATGCAAACCCGAATTGGGCGAAAAAACGTTACAAAAAAATATCTACAAGAGGCACCTCTGGTTATGGTTTGTTATGATTTATTAGAATTTAATGGAGAAGATATTCGGAACAAACCCATTTGGGAGCGGAAAAATAGTTTAAAAAATTTGATTGAAAAGTCCAACACCAAAGTATTATTATATTCTGACATTCAGGAATTTAATTCGTGGGAAGATGCAAAAACATTCCGAAAAAATGCACGAAATTTTAATGCTGAAGGCTTAATGCTTAAACATAAAGATAGTATTTATGATGTGGGTAGAAAAAAATCAGGATGGTGGAAGTGGAAATCTGAACCTTTAACTATAGATGCTGTTTTAATCTATGCCCAATCGGGTCACGGTCGTAGAGCAAATCTTTTTACAGATTACACCTTTGCTGTTTGGGATGGCGAATTATTAGTTCCATTTGCAAAAGCCTATTCAGGTTTAACCGATAAAGAAATCAATCAATTGGATCGTTGGATCAAACAAAATACTATTGATAAATTTGGACCGGTTAGGAGCGTAAAACCTTTTCATGTTTTTGAAATTGCTTTTGAAGGAATCAATAAAAGTACCCGTCATAAAAGTGGTGTAGCACTTCGTTTTCCAAGAATATTACGTTGGCGAACCGATAAGGACGCTAAAGATGCCAATACAAAATTAGATTTATTAGCCATTTTAAACGCCTTTGAATCATGAAAAATAGTTTTGCAGAAGCTTGGTTTTTTAATCAAAATTGGACGCCACATAAATTCCAAGAACAATGTTGGAGTGCTATAGCTAAAGAGAAATCGGGCTTGTTAAACGCCCCTACGGGTTATGGTAAAACATTTGCCATATGGTTCGGAATATTAGATCATTATTATAACAATAAAAAATATCTAAAATCAAAATCTAAAGGTTTACACGCCTTATGGATTACACCTTTGCGCGCTTTGTCTAAAGAGATTTTATTAGCTACACAACAAGTTTCTGAAGATCTTGATTTGGATTACCGAATAGAACTTCGAACCGGAGATACAACTACAAAAGAACGACAAGCACAAAAAAAGAATCCTCCACAGGCGTTAATTACTACCCCAGAGAGTGTGCATTTACTTTTTGCAAGTAAAGGCTATAAAGAATATTTTAAAAATCTTGAATTTATAATAGTTGACGAATGGCACGAATTGTTAGGCAGTAAACGTGGTGTAATGATGGAACTTGCCATTGCACATTTACGCAACTTAAATCCAAATTTAAAAGTATGGGGAATTTCAGCAACCATTGGAAATATCCAGGAAGCTAAAGATATACTAACAAGGAGTGAAGCGGCTGTATTGGTTCAATCCAACATTAAAAAGCAATTGGACATGCATACAATTTATCCAGATAATTTGGAGAAATTCCCTTTATCGGGTCATTTAGGTGTGCACTTAGTTCAGAAAGTCTTACCCATAATACATCAACACAAAACAACGTTGCTTTTTACCAATACACGTTCGCAATCCGAAATTTGGTATCAAAGACTTTTGGAGGCGGATACTGATTTAGCCGGACAAATTGCCATTCATCACGGTTCATTAAGTGATGATATTCGACTATGGGTTGAAGATATGTTACATGAAGGGATTTTAAAAGCAGTGGTTTGCACCAGTAGTTTGGATCTTGGAGTCGATTTTAGATCAGTAGATTGCGTAATACAAATAGGTTCACCAAAAGGTATTGCTCGTTATTTACAGCGTGCCGGTAGGAGTGGACACCGTCCGGGAGAAATTTCCAAAATTTATTTTCTTCCTACTCACTCTCTCGAAATTATGGAAGGTTCTTCTCTTAGATATGCTATTGAAAATCAATTGATAGAAAAAAGAATGCCCTTTATACGTAGTTTTGATTTATTGATCCAATTTATGATGACCTTAGCGGTAAGCGAAGGCTTTAAACCTGAGGAACTTTATCCAGAAATTATTAAGACGCATTGTTTTGAGTCTGTAAGTTATGATGAGTTTAGAGAATGTTTGCTATTAATCACTCAAGGAGGTAGCTCTTTGTACGCTTATGATGAATTTCATAAAGTTGAAATAGAAGATGGAGTTTACAAAGTAAAATCCCGAAGAACCGCCATGCAACACCGTTTAAGTATTGGAGCTATCGTATCCGATTTAATGATGCGTGTAAAATTTAAAGGCGGTAAATATTTAGGTTCTATCGAGGAGCGATTTATTACGCGTTTGGAGGAGGGGCAATCCTTTTGGTTTAGCGGCCGCAGTTTAGAGGTTGTAACTATAAAAAATAATGAAGTAATTGTTAGAGAAAGTTCTAATAAAAAAGGACAAATCCCGTCGTGGCAAGGCGGTAGAATGCCCATTACATCGGATTATGGGAAAGCCTTACGCCATATGTTCCATGAAATTCATCTTCCAAAAATAAAAAAGAAATATGAAGAACTTATTTTTTTAGAACCTTTGTTTGAAAAGCAAAAGGAACGTTCGTATTTACCAAATGAAAATGAATTATTGGTTGAATATTGCAAAACCCGCTACGGTTATCACTTATTAATCTATCCTTTTGAAGGTAAATTGGTACATGACGGTATGGCTGCAATGATTGCTTATAGAATCAGTAAAAAACAGAAAATCACATTTACCATTGCCAGCAACGATTATGGTTTTGAACTTTTGTCTGAAGATGATTTCAATATTAATGAAGATTTCCTAAAGGAGCTTTTTTCGGTGGAAAATATTTACGAGGATATCCAATTTGGGGTGAACGTAAAAGAAATGGCGCGACGTGTTTTTAGAGATATTGCTTCTATATCAGGTTTGATTTTTAATGGTTATCCTGGAAAAGCAGTAAAAACAAAACACTTACAAGCCAATTCGTCCTTGTTTTTTAGTGTTTTTGAGGATAATGAACCCGATAATTTATTGTATAGGCAAGCCTACGATGAAGTATTTGATTTTCAATTAGAAATTCAAAGAATGCAGGAATCTTTTAATAGAATTAACAAACAAAAGATTATATTTATGTTAATTGATAAGCTCAGTCCGTTTTCATTTCCTATATTATCAGAAGCTTTTAGAGCAAAATACAGCAACGAGGACTGGCAGTCTAGATTAGATAAATTAAAAAAAGATTTAGATGCATAAATCCTATTTAGAAATTACGTTAAATAAAACCCAAGCTTGGCTTTTGTCTGAAAAAGCATTGTATTTTCCAGAAGATCAATCCTTAGTTATAGCAGATTGGCATTTGGGAAAGAGTTCACATTTTAGAAAGTACGGAATATTTATTCCCAAGGTTTCTTTATTTAAGGAGTTTACAGCTTTAGAGGAATTAATTGAAAAATATGAAGTACAGCGCGTAGTTTTTTTAGGAGATCTTTTTCATAGCGAATGGAACAAAGATTGGGATCTCTTTAAAG
>CAVBJB010000095.1:0-6869 GCA_963595625.1 Lachnospiraceae bacterium
TCCAAATACGATTTCAATTTTATTTTCGTCCTGAATTCCTGTTTGGATAACTTTTAATTTGGCTATTTCACCATTTTTTACAAAAACACATTCAAACTGTTTGTCTGATTTAATGGTTTGAGAAGAAGTGTTTTCAACTTTAGAATCTTCAGTAGTAACAACTGATGTTGTATCCGATTTCATTACTACAGCACTAATTGGTACTGCAATAACATTTTCTTTTTTACGAGTAATAATATCAACCGTAGCGGTCATTCCAGGTCTAAAAGGCGAATAACTTTCAGGTTTACTTTCCATTAAATCCGCGTAAGATTCTTTATTAATTCGAACTTTAACTTTAAAATTAGTTACTTGATCAGCCGAGGTTGCATCTGCAGAAGAATTAGAAATACTAGTTACAGTACCCGTAAATTGTTTCTTACCGTATGCATCAACCTCAATATTTGCTTGATCGCCAACACTTACTTTAACAATATCGTTTTCATTTACGTCAACTTCAACTTCCATATTATTAAGATTCGCAATACGTAATAACTCCGTGCTCGACATTCCTTGCGTTCCCATTACACGTTCTCCTAATTCAACGGAAAGTTTGGAAATAGTACCGCTAGAAGGGGCGTAAATGGTTGTTCTTCTTAAATTGTCTTGACTTTCTGTAACAGATGCTGATGAACTTTGAACATTAAAGTATGCCGATTGTTTATTAGCTTTAGCAACTTCGTAAGTCGATACAATTTTATCCCATTCGGATTTAGAAATTACCCCTTTTTTAAATAAAATCTCGTTTCTTTCATAACTTAATTTTGACTCTTTTAACTGAGCCTCTGCTTGTTGTAATCCCGCTTTAGAGGTAGATAATGCAGCAACAGATCTATTAAGTCCCGATTGATATAAGTCTGGATTTATACGTGCTAAAAGATCTCCTTTTTTAACTTGCTGTCCTTCTTTTACGGCTAACTCTATAATTTCACCGGATACTTCAGATGCTATTTTAACTTCTACTTCTGGCTGAATTTTACCGGTTGCAGAAACAGTTTCAATAATTGTGGCTGGTTTAGCAACATAAGTCTCTACAAAAAGTACATCGTTATCTTTGTCAGATCCAAAAACTTTATAGCCAATAAATCCTAATGCTAAAACTCCTATACCTATATATATAATTTTTTTCATCACTTATTTTGTTAATTCAGTTAACGGAATCCCGAAATAAAATTCTAATATTTTTGTTTTAAAAATGTAATCGTATTTAGTACGTAATGCCTCAGATTGTGCATTTACTAGTAAGGTTTGAGATTGTGTAAAATCAAAAATATTTAGTAAACCAACTTCATAACGAGCCTGAGCATATTCATACGATTGTTCTCTAAAACTTAAGGTTTTTTCAGCAGCTTCGTAGGCCTTTAAAGCAGCCTTTGTATCTGTGTAAGCTGTATAAACTGTTTTTTCTAAATTTTGCTCTTCAAGTTCGTAATTTATTTTGGCTTTTTCTAGATTTACTATATTACGTGCTACATTATTTCTTACAGATAAGCCATTTAAAATTGGTACACTCAAAGCAAAACCAAAACTATGCCCTTTGTTACGATCAAATTGATCTAAAATAGGGTCCGGACCACCAAGCAAAGGACTAAAATTTTGTGTAATAACATTTTGGTTGGTACCTTCAACCGTTCCAACTACACTGTACGGATTATTTACGTTAGGTACATACCCAATTACTTGGTCAGCGTATGCCGCACGAGTATTAAAATTGTAATACGCTTGTAAAGTTGGTTGGTACCTACTTCTAGCAATTTGAACATCTTTTTGAGCGATATCAATATTACTTTGAGCAATTTTTAATTGAGTTCTTGTTTCTTTAGCACGTTTTACAATTTCTTGCGCATTCTGTAACAATACAGCACTATCTTTAGTGTCCATTTCAGAAACTGCAATATCAAAATTTTCAAAATCTTCCAATTGCAATAATTGACTCATACTAATTTTAGAAATAAGTAAATTATTTTCTGCTACAATTTTATTTTGCTCATCCTTTGCAACTGTTGCCTGAATATCCAACAAATCACCTTTAGGAACATTACCAGCCTCAACTAAACTTGCTACGCGCTCCAATTGTTTAGTATCGTAAGCTAATTGTTGTTCTTGGACACGTAACAATTCCTTATTAAAAAGAATTTGCAAATAAGCATTAATAACGTTTAAAGAAATATCTTCCTGAATTTTTTGCAATTGGTATTTACTAGCGTGTAAAGCTAAATTAGATCTACGTAAAGTATATTGGTTTTGCAACCCTTTGTAAATATCAATCCCAGCCTGAAGTCCAACGGATGAGAATTGTGTGGTTTGGTTTTGTAACAAACCCGTGGTAATATTTTGGTTTAACCCCACGTTCCAAGAATGATTTGCATTACCATTTATACTAGGTAAAAAATTTCCTTTGGCTTCTTTTTTAGTAATCTCAGCTAATGCTACATCCATTTCCGTATTTCTTACACTAACGTTATGAGTTAAGGCGTAATTTACACACTCCTCCAACGTCCACATTTTTTGTTGAGCAAATAATCCAGACGAAAACAAAAGTAAACCACCAGCTAAAACAGTATATAAAAAATTTCTTTTCATAAAAATTGATTTACAATTTATGATACTTTTACAAGATCATATACAATATGTCGTGAACCCATTAAATTTGTTACATAAAATAAAATTCAACCACGTAAAAAATGAAAAATATTTTTAAAGCACTATTATTAATTGGTGCTGCGCTCTTGAGTAATTGCGGAAGTCAAAAAAAAATTGAAACCTTAAAACCCGAACCTTCTTCTAATAATTCCATTGTATACGCTACTAAAACTTCGTATGTGGGCATGCCAGTTGAAATTAAACTTAAGGATATACAAACAGTTTTAAACCAAAATTTAAAGGGTATTATTTATAAAGATAGTATTTTAAGTGACGATAATATTGAAATGAAGATATGGAAACAAAATGACATTAAACTATCCTACATCAACGGAAAAATTAAGTCGGAACTTCCTTTAAAAATTTGGGTTAAATATAAATACGGAACAGATTTTATGGGATTAAACGATACCCGAGAGTTTAATCTTAACGGAACAATCACACTGTTAAGCAACGTAACTTTATCTAATTGGAAGCTCAACATGAATTCTACCATCGAAAAAACAGAATGGAACGAAAGCCCAACCATTAACATTGCCGGTAAAAGAGTGGCAATAACTTATGCCGTAAATCCAACACTTAATTACTTTAAAAAAGATATAGCCACAAAAATAGACAAGGCCATAAACGAGAATTGTGATTTTAAACCACAGGTTATAGACGCGTTAAAACAAATAACAGAACCCTTCCAAGCAAACGCACAGTTTGATACGTGGGTTAGCATAAAACCACTAGAAATTTACAGTACAGACGCACAATTAATGACGGACAAGGTTTTACTGAATTTAGGTTTAAAGTGCAGCATTCAAACCCTAATTGGCGATAAACCAAAAAATATAATTAACTGGGATAAAGTAGCCGTAACTAGAGTTTCTAAAATACAGAATTCTTTTACAGGTAACATAGCAGCTATATCATCATACACCAGCGCGTCTCGAGTAATTACAAATAATTTTAAAGGTCAAACGTTTGGTGAAGGTTCAAAAAAAATTACGGTTAACCAAGTTGATCTTTGGCAAAAAAACAACAATTTGATTATTGCCTTAAACATGACAGGGACAATAAATGGAACTATTTATTTAAGTGGAACTCCAAAATACAATCCCAAAACGCAAGAAATTTATTTTGAAAATTTAGATTATGTACTCGACACTAAAAACGTGTTACACAAATCCGGGAGTTGGTTACTTAACGGAATGATTTTACGTAAAATGCAAGAAAATTGTAAATATAAAATTACGGAGGATATAGAAAATGGTAAAAAAGTAGCAGCAAGCTTTTTGACCAATTATAGCCCTATGGCAGGCGTTTTTATTAACGGAAAGTTAGAAAATTTAGAATTCGAAAAATTTGAACTTACCTCAAATGCCATCATTAGTTTTATAAAGGCAAGTGGTAACGTAAACGTAAAAATTAACGGATTACAATAAGGATTTGGGCGTTACCCGGACCTGTTTTCTTAAAAATTTTAAACTTAAAAAGCAAAAGGTCCGGGTCCGGGCCATGCGCTTTATCTTTTATTTTTATTCATCAACCATATCAAGAATACTTTTAAATGTAAAAATAAAAGGATGCCGCTTCTGTCCCTAACGCATTGTACTATAAATAAACGGCAAGTACACTTGTTAATAATAAAATACAAATAGAACCTAAAATAAATTCCGTACCCTTATCCGAAATATTTTTTGCATAAATAAATAGTAAATAAACTAAAATAAATTTTATGGTTACTATTAAATATAACATAATCTTGGTAATACCAATATGTAATGGGATATAACATAAAATGATAGTCGAAGTAATTAAGAGATTTAAAAAAATTCTTTCCTTTAAAGAGTTTTGAATAAAATTTTTAAAAAATAAATAAGGTGCAAAATATAGCAATGCAAAAACTGCGATCCAAAAAAAAGTTGACTTAGATATGGTTTGGTTAAAAAACAATATAAAACCAGTAAGTACAACTAATAATGCAGATACTTCTAATTTAATTTTTAATTCCATAATTTAGTATGAGTAATAGTTGTTGGCTCTTACTAATTTATAAAAATATTTTTAACGTTATGCTTATTTAAATAAATAATGTGAAAAATATTTAAATAGCCCTGATTGAAGCGGCATCCTTTTAACCTAGCCCACTAGGTTAAAAGATACAGCGGAAAGCAGGTAGACGGATTACGTGTAATGCCATGAAGTAAACGCTCCAAAAAAAAAAAAGAGGCCTAATTAGCCTCTTTAGATTAGTCTTTTTTATTCATGATGCGGTAAACTATAATACCTACAATGGTTACTAAAATGTAAGGAAAAGCCATTAAATAAACAATTCCGTCGTTTACGGCCTCTGCGGTAACACCCGATTCCTCAGATTCTAATACGGCTCTACACATAGCACATTGAGCTGAAACAGAAAAAGTGGATAAGAGTGCGCCTATAGTTAATGCAAATATTTTAATTTTAGTGTACATAATATGGAGAAATCATGATGTAAACAATAACTCCGGTTACGGCTACATATAACCATAAAGGGAATGCATATTTAGCAATTTTGCGGTGTTGAGGGAAATTACCCACCATAGCACGTGCATAGGTTACTAAAACTATTGGGATAATAACGATTGAAAGTACAATATGTGTTATTAAAATGAAAAAGTAAAGGGTTCTTAACGTTCCCTCACCACCGTATGGTGTAGAGTCTGATGTCATGTGATATGCTACATATAAAGCTAAAAATGCTATAGAGCACAACATCGCTACTTTAATTAAGCCTTCGTGAAGTTTTAATTTTCCGTTTTTAACAGCTATTACTGCAGCGACTAATAAAACAGCTGTAAAGCCATTAATAGTAGCGTAAATTGGAGGTAATTGGGATAGAGGCTCAACATCAAAACCAAAATCTTTTAATTTAATTCCAAATAAAAGAGCTACTACAACCGGGATTACTATGGATACAAGTGTAATTAATTTGTTATATTTTTTTGCCTCGTCTGGGGTTTGTATATTACTCATCTAACAATTTTTTTATGTCTTCTTTAATCATTTTAATACCTTCTTCCTCTAAGCCATCATAAAAGACCATTGGGTTACCGTATTCATCTTTGCGTGTACGTATTTTACCTTCTTTATCAATTAAACAAAAACTACCTGAGTGGTAAAAACCTCCTGGAGCTTTAGGGTCTACACCTGCGTTTAATTTAAAATCTTTTTCTGCCAGATTATAAACCGTTGCCGCATCTTTAGCACGTAAAAAATTCCAGTTAAAATGTTTGACTGACATAGTTTCCGAATAGTTTTTTAAAACTTCTACCGTATCATTTTCTGGATCTATAGATATAGATGCAATACCAAATGCAGGATTACCGTAAAATTCTTTTTGAATTTCGACCATGTTTTTATTCATGATAGGGCAAATGGTAGGGCAGGTAGTAAAAAAGAACTCTACAACGTAAACTTTACCTTTGTAAAACTCATTAGTAATTTCTTTTCCGTCCTGATTTGTTAGGTTAAATGCAGGCGCAATACCAACTTCTAATAAATCTGATTTTTGAAATTTTGCTAAAATTTTTGGGATGAAATAGATACCAAAAATTAATACGATAAACGAAATTCCGATGTAGGTTTTATTCTTGTTCATTTACAATAATATTACGTTTGTTATTTTTTTTAAGCGCTAAACGGTACTCGGCTAAAATAACTTTTACATCATCACTCATTTCATTATGAAGTTCTGCTGCAGATATGGTATTGTAACCTTCTCTATACTCGTCTTTGTTATCTTTTTTATTATAACCTTTACGCCCACGTAAATTTAAGTCTTTATCTATAATGTAAACGTTTGGAGTAAATAAATTTTGATCTAAATTTCCTACTAAATCTAAACTGTTATAAAAGGTATTAATTTCCTCTGGAGTAGCAAAGATAAAATTCCAACGATAAAGGTCTGACAATGGATCTAACTCTTTTAACAATTGCCCAGCATCTTGCTCGGTACCAATTGGTAAAACATAAACCAATTGAAAGTCATTAAAGTCTTTATTTTTATTATATATTTTTTGAAGAAGGTTAAACGCGTTACCTTTTTCTTCTAACACTTTATATCCCGGAAAACCAAGAATTGTAATTTTATCTTTAAGGGTAATGGTATCGTTTTTTAAAGTTTTCCAAGCAGGAAAATCTGGAATATTATTTTTAAC
>CAVBJB010000096.1:0-6815 GCA_963595625.1 Lachnospiraceae bacterium
GCATAATGACGTGTTGTTTTGTGCTGCAATAGTTTTAATAATCCCATATGCATCTTGTCCATACGGAATTTGATTGTCGTGCATATCCGTCATCCCTCCTACTATAATTGCTTTAACTTCATTAAAATACGAATTTCTTTTAAGGTTCTGCATCATACGGTCTATGTGGTACAAATACTCGTCTAAATCTTCAATAAATAAAATTTTATTTTTTGTTTTTATGGAAGAAGAAGAGCCAAGCAAACTATAAAGAATAGATAAATTACCCCCAACTAATTCTCCCTCAACATTCCCGATGATATTTTCTGGATGCGAAGGTATTTTGTATTTAACTTGTTCTCCAAAAAGCGCATTTTTAAGGGTTTGTTTAACCTCTTCGGGTGCATTAGGTACCGTAAAAGGCATAATAGCGTGTAAGGTTGCTACTCCTAAATTATGCACATGAGAATGTAATGTAGTTATATCACTAAAACCAATAATCCATTTTGGATTTTTTATGAAAGAGGAAAAATCAATGGAATCTATAATTCTAACCGTTCCGTAACCGCCACGCGCAATCCAAACCGCTTTAATTGTAGGGTCGTTTAGTTGATTTTGTAAATCCTGAGCACGTTCTGGATCTGTACCTCCTAACTGATAATGATCTAAACCAATGGTAGATCCTAACCTAACGTTTAATCCCCAAGACTCTAAAAGATCGATTGCTGGTTTAGCGTCTTCTTTAAAAAATTTTCGTGCTGTACAAACTATTGCTACGGTATCACCGGCTTTAAGATAGGGAGGTATTTTCATTATGATTTATAATTCTATTTTAAGGCAAGTTAATCATTTTAGTTTTTCATGTAATTATAAAATATTTATATTTGACTTAACAAAATCAAAAAAAGTAAATATGAAATTAATTCCTATAATAGCTTTAAGTGCTTTTATGCTGATTTCTTGTAAGCAGGAGATTTCAAAAGAAGCGACAGAAAATCAGGTAGATGGTACAGAGACTATAGATGCTCATGCGGGTCATAATCATGATGGAGACGATCATACAGGACATAATCATGGAGATGCATCAGGAAATTCTGCAGAGGGCGTAAAACTAAACCCAGCCCATGGGGAGCCAGGACACCGTTGTGAGATTCCGGTTGGAGCACCGTTGGACGGATCTGCTGCACCAGCTGCTATTCCAGCGCCTGCACCAGCACAACCATCAGCACAAGGTGGAAATCATTTTTTAAATAACGGAGGCCAATCTGTAGCAAATGATAATTCTAATCCTTACGTAGTTTCTAGTAATAATAAAAAAACAGAGTTAAAAGATTTACCACAAGGAATGCAACCTGCAATGCCAGGACAACAAACGGCACAAACAACAGCTCCAGGAATGCAAGGGAAACCAAACCCTGCACATGGACAACCGGGACACCGTTGCGACATTCAAGTAGGACAACCATTACCTTAATTAGATTCTAGTTATTAGAAGTTAGATACCAGATAAACCTGCAAGATATTTTTGAAACTTGCAGGTTTTTTATATTATTAAAAGATTTATTTATGAAAAAAGTAGTTGCTTTTTTATTCATTTTACTTAGCATTATATTAGGTTTATCTGTATTATTTGTTTTCATTCCTGTCCTATTTTCATTTGATTATTCGGATTTTGATTCTTATAAATTGGGCTATATTTCTGGGTATATTTTCGCGTTGTTTGTTCATGTTGTTATTATGTTTTTTATTGTACGAAAAGCTATCAACTTGTTGAAATGAATTTTTGGTTCTCGATATTATTTTTGTTCCTAAATAAATCGCTCTAACTAGTATTTTAGTTATTTTGAGAGTAATGATAGCGGAGTGAAGTGTTTTGTCATTTTTGATTTACGAAGTACAATTATATACATTCCTCCCTTTATCGAACTTACGCTTCAATTTTATAATTTTTGACTTTAGAAACATTCGACGAATTTTGCGTTAGGGATTGGAGCGGCATCCTTTTAGCTGTGGCTGAGGCTCTCGAAGCTACAAGCTGAAAGATACAGCGGAAAGCCCGACCGGCTCACTAAAAAGCCGGTAACGCCCAAATTAAATTTATAACATGCTGAGGTTTTAAGGTTTGTGTGTAAAAGCTGTTTTAAATATTTAAACTATCCTTGTTTTTATGTATTTTTGTAGCTTGAAAACTTGATACAATGATTCAAAATCCTAAAAGATATACCATTACGGCGGCTTTACCGTACACAAATGGTCCTATACATATTGGGCATTTAGCGGGTGTTTACGTACCGGCTGATATTTATGCTCGTTTTTTACGTCAACAAAATAAAGATGTGGCTTTTATCTGTGGTTCTGACGAGCACGGTGTGGCTATTTCTATGAAAGCGAAAAAAGAGGGTATTACACCTCAAGAAGTTATTGACAAATACAACAAAATCATCAGCGATTCGTTCAATGAATTTGGTATTTCGTTTGATAATTATTCACGTACTTCTGCTAAAATTCACCACGATACAGCGTCTGAATTTTTTAGAAAATTGTACGATGATGGGAAGTTTATTGAAGAAGTAACCGAGCAATTGTACGATGCTGAAGCAAATCAGTTTTTAGCCGATCGTTTTGTTACGGGAACTTGCCCAAAATGTAACAGCGAAGGTGCGTACGGTGACCAATGTGAAAAATGTGGTACCTCATTAAACGCTACGGATTTAATTAATCCAAAATCGACAATTACGGGTTCTACTCCTGTTTTAAAAGCTACAAAACACTGGTTTTTACCTTTAGACCAATACGATACTTTTTTACGTGAGTGGATTATTGAAGGACATAAAAACGATTGGAAACCGAATGTTTACGGTCAAGTAAAATCGTGGTTAGAAGATGGTTTACGCCCTCGTGCTGTAACTCGTGATTTGGATTGGGGAATTGATGTTCCGGTAGAAGGAGCTGAAGGCAAAAAATTATACGTTTGGTTTGATGCGCCGATTGGTTACATCTCATCAACAAAAGAATGGGCAGCTCGCGAAGGAAAAGATTGGGAACCTTATTGGAAAGATGAAGATACCAAATTGGTTCACTTTATCGGAAAAGACAATATCGTTTTCCACTGTATCATTTTCCCAGCAATGCTTAAAGCAGAAGGAAGTTATATTTTACCAGATAACGTGCCTGCAAACGAATTCTTGAATTTAGAAGGAAACAAATTATCTACTTCTAAAAACTGGGCGGTTTGGTTAAACGAATATTTGGTTGACTTCCCAGAAAAGCAAGATGTGTTACGTTACGTGTTAACTTCAAACGCACCAGAAACAAAAGATAATGACTTTACATGGAAAGATTTCCAAGCAAGAAATAACAACGAATTAGTGGCTATTTTCGGAAACTTTATCAACCGTGTGGTAGTTTTATCTAACAAATATTACAACGGAGTAATTCCTACACCAAATGCGTTAACAGAAGTTGACGAGCAAGTGTTGGCAGAATTAAAAGCCTATCCAGCGGTGATTGAAAGCTCTATTGAGCGTTACCGTTTCCGTGAAGCGTTAGGTGAATTAATGAACGTAGCGCGTTTAGGAAATAAATATTTAGCAGACGAAGAGCCTTGGAAGTTAATTAAAACAGACGAGGAACGTGTAAAAACTCAAATGTATGTAGCCTTACAAATTGCAGCGGCTTTATCTACATTGGCTGAACCGTTTTTACCATTCTCTGCAACGAAACTGAAAAATATGTTGAACCTTTCTGAGCCTATTGCTTGGAGCAGAGTTTCTGAAACTTCGGATTTAATTCCTGCAGGTCACCAAATTGGTCAAGCAGAATTATTATTCGCTAAGATTGAAGATGAAGAAATTCAAAAACAAATAGATAAATTGGAAGCAACGAAAGTAGCTAACGCAGCAGAAGCAAAACAAGCAGAACCACAAAAAGAAACGGCTCAGTTTGAAGATTTTACGAAAATTGATTTACGTGTAGGAACAATTATTGAAGCTGAGAAAATGCCAAAAGCAAATAAGTTATTGGTATTGAAAGTGGATACAGGAATTGATGTTCGCACGATTGTTTCGGGTATTGCAGAGCACTTTACTCCAGAAGAAGTAATTGGAAAACAAGTTACTGTTTTAGTAAACTTAGCTCCAAGAGCTTTACGTGGCGTTACGAGCGAAGGAATGCTTTTATTAACAGAAACGAAAGAAGGAAAATTGGTGTTCGTTAACCCTGATGAAGCAGGTGTTTACAACGGAGCAACAATTGGATAATTTCAGATAAAATATAGAATAAAAAAACGCAAACCGAAAGGTTTGCGTTTTTTTATTAAAGCACATCTTGTATGGTAGCGTCTTTATCGAAAGCGGCTTTTGCAAACGGGCATAAAGGCAATATCTTAATTCCTTTTTCGCGAGCAAAATCTACTGCAGCTAAAACCATTTTTTTACCAACTCCTTGACCTCCAAATGTAGGATCAACTTCTGTGTGGTCGATAATTATTAGAGAATCTCCCGCTTTAGAATAGGTCATTTCTCCGGCTTTAGTGTCTTGATCTTTAGCTACAAAAGCACCTTTAGTTTCAAATTGTTCGTGTACTACATTCATGGTTTTAAATTTTATTAAATGTACAAAACGGTTTTAAATTAATAAAAAGTGTAAAAAGAGTACTTATTGTAAAGATTTTTCTTTAGCAGATTTAATTTGATACCCAAAACGGACTTTTTTAGTTTCGTTGGTTTTTACATTTAAGTCCCACGTTAATTTTCCTTTTTCGCTATCTAAATTTGCGCCGTCTTTATCTGTAACTGCAATTTCGATATCATTGTTGCTACTAATAGGGATTTGATCTTCTATTTGTATGTTAATAGCTTCTTTTTTATTATTTCGTACAGAAATTTCGTAAACATAGTCCTGAACTTTTCTAGAAGATAAAATCTTAGTACCTGATTTATCTTTTATAGAAATTTTATTAACAGATATATTAGCGTCTTTACCAAGACTTAAGCGTAAACCTTCTTCTTCTGTATTTGCTTTAATATAGGTTTTACCAACATACATTCCTTCAAAAACTACATTAGCCGCTCCAGGTAGTAAATTGTATTTAGCATAATCATTAATTTTAGCTATTAAGTATGCCGATGGATCTATTTTTGGAACTGCTACGTATTGGTAAGATGCCGGAATTTGCATTTCCTTTAAATTAACGCTGTGTTTTTTATTGTTTGATAAAACCGTGTAAGGAATTTCTAAATTATAAGTTACATTTAATTGCGATTCTTCAACATTTGTAAAATCACCTATAGTTGAGGTTCCCATATTTGCTTTGGTAGTTACAACTACTACTCCATTTGATGCTCTGTTTCCGTATAAACTTGTGGCATTTTCTTTATTCAATACCTTTATATCTGCAATGTCGTCTTGATTTATTTTTTTAAAATCCTGTTCACTTACATACAAGCCATCAACAATATAGAATGATGCTGTGGTTTTGTCTAGGTTGTTTGTGCCTCTTATTTTAACAGTAGATTCATTAGCTGATTGAACCTTGATTCCTGGAACTTGTCCCTGTAAACTATTACTTACTGTGGTTTTTGATTTGTAACCCTGTACGTTTTCATTATAGTTTATAAACCAAGGTTGTAATTGTGGAGCAAATGTATTTTGATTTGCTGGACCACTTGTTAAAGATAATTTTATGTTTTTCCAGTCGATACCGGTATTTTGAACAACATCTGCCTTATAAATAGTTTGAATAGGTCCGTTGATTTTATCAATACGTAATTCGTAACTTGGATTCCAATTTGCGCTGTTACTTAAATAAGAAATCTCAATTGGAATTACCGCTGCTTGAGAACTCATTACATTTAAAATCAATTTTCCTTGACTTGTTTTTTCTGAAGTAGTTTCGCTAAAGCTAAGTTTCCCTCTAAGAATGTTTAATTCCTCGTTTAAAAGAGTTTCTTTTTCTTCTAATTTATTGATAGAATTAGAAAGTTCAGCACGCTTTATTTTGTAAAACTCCAATAACTTAGTTAGTTCTGCAACCGAAAAGTTTTGAGCATTATTCATTGACTTGTTATTGTCTAATAACTCAATGCTGTTTCTCTCGGCATCTAATTGGTTTTGTAACGTTTTAAGTTCTTTTTCTTTTTTAATTATTTCGTCTTTAACAGGCTTAACTAAAGGTGAATCTAAATTGTTATCGTATTCCTCAATATATGCGTTGGAAAACTGAACCGACATAACGGTTACAAATTTAGGAACACTAAGTTGTATTGTGTTTTCATTTAAATAATTGGCTACGTTAGTTATAACAATCTCTGAAGATCCATTTAAAACCGATGCTGATGTTTTATGCTTAAGCTCCGCACCATTTGTATATACTTTTGCCTCAGTAATTTTTGCTTGAGTAAATATTGGTTTTTGTGCACTTAAATAGGTGCTAAATAAAACAGTAAGGTATAGGAATACTTTTTTCATTCTTATCAATTTTTTGTGATAATAAATATATTGATAAGAATTTTAATAATTTAAAAAAACAAAGCTTAGTTGAAGATATTTTAAGTAAGATTTTATTTACATATATTAGCGTTTGAACTAATTAAATTCCTTTTTATGAAATTTATTTCAACAGCTATTGTCTTATTATTCTCATTAATCATTACAGCTCAGGATCAAAAACTTAAGCAAACGTATTTAATTGAAAATCAAGATAAATTAGAGTCTTTATTTGTTTTAAAACATGAAAACACAAGCAAAGCCATAAAATTAAATGACAATCAAAATTCTGTAGACTCATTAATTTTTGAAAATATTGATAAAAAATATAAAGTTTTACTTGCAAATAC
>CAVBJB010000097.1:0-6811 GCA_963595625.1 Lachnospiraceae bacterium
GTCTTGGCTTTATTGGATCACATACAGTTGTTGAATTACAAAACAAGGGGTACGAGGTTGTAATTATTGATAACTTATCTAATTCATCTATTAATGTTCTAGAAGGGATTGAAGCAATAACTGGGATTAAACCTGTTTTTTATGAACTTGATTTACGTTGTAAAAAAAGTGTTTCAGACTTCTTTACTGAAAATTCAGACATTAATGGCGTAATACATTTTGCAGCTTCAAAAGCGGTTGGAGAAAGTGTACAAAATCCATTATTATACTATGAAAACAATATTAATGCTTTAGTTTATTTATTACAAAATTTACAAACTAAAGATCGTGCGAATTTTATTTTTAGCTCGTCTTGTACGGTTTACGGTCAGGCAGAACAAATGCCTATTGTAGAGCATGCACCTGTACAAGAGGCCATTTCGCCCTACGGAAATACAAAACAAATTGGGGAAGAAATTATTACTGATACTGCAAAAGTTACAGGTTTAAATGCAATTTTGTTGCGTTATTTTAATCCTATAGGTGCTCACCCTTCAGCTAAAATTGGAGAATTACCTTTAGGAGTTCCTCAAAATCTAGTTCCGTTTATAACCCAAACGGCTATCGGAATTAGAGAAAAACTATCGGTTTACGGTGGAGATTATCCAACAGAAGACGGTACGTGTATTCGAGATTACATTCATGTAGTGGATTTGGCTAAAGCGCATGTTGTAGCTTTAGAACGGTTAATGCAAGAGCGTAACGACGAAAAAGTTGAAATATTTAATGTAGGAACAGGTAAGGGTTCATCCGTATTAGAGGTAATTACTACATTTGAGCGTGTTACCGGTAAAAAGTTAAATTATCAAATGGTTGATCGTAGGGAAGGCGACGTTATCGAAGCCTTTGCAAATACAGAAAAAGTTGAGCAAATTTTAGGTTGGAAAGCAGAGTGTACCTTGGATCAAGCTTTAGAAAGTGCTTGGAAATGGGAAGAAGCTATTAGATCAAAATAAAAAAAGAGAGGACTTTTAAAGTCCTCTCTTTTTTTGCGTTAGCGATTGGAGCGGCATCCTTTTGTACCCAAGCTGAGGTTATCGAAGCTTGGGTACAAAAGATAGATCGTAAAGCGCGACCCGCCCATTAAAAGGCGGGTAACGCCCAAATATTATAAAACCAACTCGTTGTAAAGTTTGGTAAAGGTTTCTTCTATATTGGTGGTGTAGCCCGGGTGTGGGCGCGAGGTTTGTATGCTCGAGCTTTTAACGGCTGTAATCCATCTAAATTTTTCGTCGATTTCGAACTGCGCTATTGGGCTGCGGTTGCGCTTGTCTGTGCAAACTTTGTCAAAGGCCTCAAGGTTTAATTTTAGTTGGTCCAGGTCGAACTCTTTGCAAAAACAGCGAATTTTTTCTTCCGGAATATGGTACTGAAATTTTAAAAATTTTAATCGTTTACTAAAAACAATCAGTCCAATGTTAATAAACTCCTCGCGTTCTATTTTAGGAACCACGCGCAGAACGGCATATTCAAATAAAACTTTATCGTGCATTTTGGGCCTGATTTAAAAACACATGGGCATGCTCCAAGCGTAGGGTTAAAAACTTGTAGTAAATTTCTCTAATTTCTTCTGGTGTTTGATCACTTCCTTCCCATGTTAACCAATCTAAAGGAATTGTATGAACTATATTTTGTAATACTTGAGGTGTTAATTTTTGAGTGAACTCCTCGTGAACCTCTTGTAATTTAGTAGCTCTTGTTATTAAAACGTGATCTTTAATTAAGGCAAATGGCGTTTTAGCCGCTTGTTCCCAATTGCTCCACGAGTGATGAAAATAAAAAGAGGCTCCATGGTCTATCAACCAAAGATCCTTATGCCAAATTAATAAATTGGTGTTTCTAAAGGTACGGTCTACATTGGTAATGTAGGCGTCTAACCACACAATTTTGCTGGCTAATAATTCGTCGCAATCGTTCGTTGCAAAGTCAAATGTAAAGGCTCCTTGTAAGTAATGTAGTGCTAAATTTAAGCCTTTACTAAATACCAATAAGTCTTGAATTTCTTCATCTGCTTCCGTTTTTCCAAATTGTTCGTCTAGGTTTGCAAACACCAATTCGGGTACAGGCAAACCTAAAGCTTTAGCAATTTGTCCTCCTAAAAGTTCTGCGATTAAGGCTTTGACACCGTGTCCGGCTCCTCTAAATTTTAAAACATATTTAAAATCGTCATCGGCCTCGGCAAGTGCAGGTAAAGACCCACCCTCGCGTAAGGGCGCAATGTAGCGCATAACGGTTACGGTTCTTAAATTAAAATTTTCCATGTGCAAATATATTGTTTTTTTAGGAGCATGATGGCTTGGGCATTATTGTAATCCATGTTCCCGTTTTCGCCTTTATCTTTTTTAGGCTTAGCCATAAAAAAGGATATCGGCTCTACCGGGGCTATAAGTTTTCCATAAAAAAGAGGCTACAAACATGTAGCCTCAATTATCAAAATGGGAAAAATTACGATTTGATTAGTTGGATTTCAATGTCAAGTTTAACTTCTTCTCCAACCAATACCCCCCCCCGGTCTCCAGTGCAGAATTCCAGTTTAATCCAAAATCTTTACGATTAATTGATCCCTCTAAAATTATACCCACTTTAGTATTACCCCAAGGATCAACTAATTTTCCGCTATATTCTGCTTTTAAAGTAATGTTTTTTGTAACCTCTTTTATGGTTAAATTTCCCTCAATTGTGTAGTTTTTACCTCCTGTATTTGTAATTTGTGTAGAGGTAAAGGATAAAGTTGGGAAATTTTCTGCATCAAAAAAATCATTACTTTTTAAGTGATTGTCTCGATCTGTATTACCTGTATTTATAGAATTAATTTGTGTCTCAAAAGTTAATTTTGCATGATCTAGGGAGTCTTCATCCGTAGTGGTTGCGCTAGCTTTGTACTCGTCAAAACTTCCTTTCACGTTGGTAAACATCATATGTTTCACTTTAAATCCTACGTTTGAGTGAGCCGGATCAATGCTCCATTTTACTTCTGACATGTTTATACGATTTTAATTATTTTATCATTGGAACTTCCATAACCAGGAAAGAGCTTTTTTCAATGGCTTTGATTTCAATTTCATTTATTCCTTCAATACCTAAACCATCACGAGTCTCAATTCCTTCACCATTAATTTCTAGCTTCCCTGATAATAAGAAAATATAGACTCCATTTCCTTCAAAATTTAATTTATAAGTTTTAGTGATATTGGCATCAAAATCAGCTAAATTAAACCAAGCATCTTGATGGATCCATGTACCTTCATCCTTAGGATTTGGCGAAACAATTTGATCAAATTTATTTTGACGATTTTCTGGATTTAAAGTGATTTGTTGATAACGTGGTTTTACTCCTGAAAATTTTGGAATTACCCAAATTTGTAAAAATTTAACAGCTTGATCTGCATTTTTATTATACTCACTGTGCATTATTCCTGTACCAGCGCTCATTACTTGTACGTCCCCGTTTTTTATGACTTCTTTATTACCCATAGAATCTTGATGTTCCAAATCTCCTTCTAATGGTATAGAAATAATTTCCATGTCACGATGTGGATGTTGGCCAAAGCCCATTCCGCCCGCTACGTAATCATCATTTAATACTCGTAAGGCTCCAAAGTGAATTCTATCTTCATTAAAATAATTTGCAAAGCTAAAGGTATGGTAACTTTTTAACCACCCGTGATCTGCAAAGCCTCTTGTTTCTGCTTTATGTATAGTTGTAAGTGTCATAATCTGTAATTTTTATTTTTCAAAGTTATTTTTTTATACAAACAAACATATTATCCTATGTTAAGAAATGATTTTGCGTATTCTTTTCAACGTCGGAGAAATTCTATTCTTACCTTTTATGGTAAAAAAATATATTTATTTTGTTAAAAATAGTTGTAAAGTAAATCTTAATATTTTATTGATAATAATCATTTAAATCTAAAAATGATGTTGTTTTGTTATTTAATAAGTTATTTATTTGAATTTAAACATAAATACCCCTCAAAATGAAATTTAAATTCTTATTATCTTTATTTGCTACAGCACATTTTATTACCTCAAACGCACAAGTTGGGATTGGAACCACCTCACCAAAAGGTGCTTTAGATATAGAATCAAATACAAGCGGTGTGGTAATCCCTCGTGTAGGTTTAAATGATGTAAACCAAAGTTTACCTATAACAAATCCAAATGGAGGCAATTTAGTTACCGGTACTTTAGTATTTAATACAACTAATTTGCCCCCTCTACAACAAGGTTTTTATTATTGGAATGGTGTTAAATGGGTGCCTCTTCAAGGTAGCGGCGGATCAACAGAAAATACGGAAAAAAATACGTTAGACCAAGCTTATGATCAGGGTGGTCCGGGTGCTGGAAGAGTGATAACTGCGGATAGCGGTCCAGTACAAATTAATGTAACAGGATCTAATACGACGGGCTTACGTATTGATACCAATGTAAATAATTCTTATGCATTTTTTGCTGAACAAAACAGTGTTGGTACAACCATTAGAGCATCTAATACCTATACTGGAAATAATCAATATTCAACTATTCAAGGCAGAAACAATTCATCTAATAATACATCCGCAGCAGTTCTTGGTCTTTCTGGTGGTGCCTCTTTTGGAGTAATTGGTCAAACGGATGCAAATTCTACAGCAAGAGCAGGAGTTTATGGAGTTAACAATAGAAGTAATGGAGGACATGGCGTTTGGGGAAGAGGTTTAAATGGTGTTGTGGGAGATACAAATTATAGAACAGGTTACGGAATTTGGGGTGAAAATTATAATTCCATAGGTGATGGAAATGGTGTAGGAACCTATGGTAGGGGTTTTGTAGGTCTATGGGGTGATTTAATATCAGGTGGTTATTCGGCTTACTTAAACGGTAGAGTATTTACTACTGTAGGCTATTATTCTGCCTCTGACATTCGTTTAAAAAGTAACATTAAACCAATAGATCATGCATTAGAGAAACTAAAAGATTTAACGGGGAATTATTACACTATAAAATTCAATGTAAAAAAATTAGATCTTAATGGGAATGAAACAATTGATGTTATTGAGAGACAGGAATATGGATTATTGGCTCAAGAATTAGAAAAACATTTCCCAGAAATGCTAACTGATGTAACTTTTGATTTTACAAAAGACGATGCAACAAAATATAAAGCAGTAAATTATAATCAAATGATTCCTGTGTTGCTGCAAGCAATAAAAGAACTAAATGATAAAATTACCGAATTAGAAAAAAAAATAAACAATTAATCAGTTTTAAATCCCAAACAAACTATTCTTAGCCACATAGATTTAACCAAACTCGACAAATCTATTACTATGAAATTCGTAAAACGTTTTTTATTTACAATTTTACTAATACCTACAATTTCATTGGCACAGGTGGGTATAGGTACATCAACTCCTAGAGGTGCTTTAGACATTGTTAATCCTTCTCAAGGAGTTATTTTATCTAAAGTTGCTTTACAAAACCTTTCTCAACAGTTACCTGTTACCAATCCTGCAGGTGGAAATCTAGAGGTTGGCACATTAGTTTATAATACCAGTACTGTAAATGATGTAATTCCTGGTTTTTATTATTGGGATGGTATAAAATGGGTGCCATTAAAATCTAACGATACATCCTCAGGTTCACCATCTACAGGCGAAGATACCAAGTGGGATTTAGGTGGAAATAGTACCACAGCTTCTGATTTTTTAGGTACTAAAAATAATATGCCTTTAATATTTCGTACCAATAATACAAGGCGAATGACATTGTTAGAAACGGGAGAATTGGTAATCCGTGATACAGGTTTAACTTCCTCGCATCCGGCTTATTTAACAGTAACGACTGCTGATAATAAAAACGGACTTTTCTCTCTCTCTACGTCCAGTACGGGGAGTGCGGTATTTGCTCGTAAAATTAGTGGTACAAGTGGTAATGCTCTAGTTGCTGAATCTTCTGTGTCAACAGGTAATCCAAGTATAGCAGGGGTGTTTAAAAGTGGTGGCTCTACATCTTTTCACTATTCGGAATTAACTGGCATTTCTGTTGGAGGTTTTAATTACGGAATTAGCTCTAGATTTTTTGGTTCAACAGGTATAAAAGCAGGATACCATTCGCAATACGGTACAACAAATAATTGGTATTTTGGTGGTAGAAACGGTACTACTGCATTTGTTACTGCTCGCACAACAAACCAAAACACAGGTTTTTTATTTTCCGTATTAGGTAAAGGTACGTTATCAACTATTATTGAAAATGATAAACTTACTTCAGTGACTATGCATGCTGTATTGGCACCAGAAAATAAAATTACAGATTATGGCTCTGGGCAACTTCGCAATGGGAAAGCACAAATTTTATTTGACGATCAATTGAAAAATGTAATTGATACATCAAATCCAGAAACTTTTAAAATATTTATTCAACTAGAAGGCGATTGTAACGGAGTTTATGTGTCAAATAAATCTGAAAATGGTTTTGAAGTTACAGAATTGCAAAATGGCCGTAGTGATGTAAAATTTTCATACACATTAGTAGCAACAAGAAAATCGGAACAATATTTAGGTGAAAAAGGAATTGAAGTTTCGGACTATTCAGGAAGATTCATACCTTTAAAATAAAAATAAACAGGTTATTAACAATGCTGTTGTTAATAACCTGTTTTATTTAAATACAAATGTTAATAACTATTGTTTAAAATATTTGTTTTTTAATCCAAAGTATTGATATTTAATTCATTTGTAATTGTAATATTGTTGATAACTATCAACCTATTTACATATTAGATTTATCT
>CAVBJB010000098.1:0-6799 GCA_963595625.1 Lachnospiraceae bacterium
TAGGAAAATCATATTTAAAGAAATAGTTTTTTATACTATTGGCTTTATTAGTCTTTAAATCAGCTGGTTGTGTTTTATTTTAGGTTATAAAATTATTTAGAATAATTCTTTATAATAAAAATTAAGTACTATATTTGCTATCAATTAAGACTAAATCTAAATAACGAATCAATCGTTTTATAAAAATTATACTATGAAAAGAATTTTTGTTACTGCATTTTTACTTGCGTCATTTTTTACCTATGCGCAAAACAGTTCGCTATTAAATGGGAATTTTTGGAAGAATAAACCAACTTTAGAACTTGTTAAAGCAGAAATAGAAAAAGGAAATAGTCCTGCGGCATCAAATGGTGGTAATCATGATGTAGTTAGTATGGCTATTAATAGTGGGGCACCTATTGAAGTGATTAAATATTTAATAGACCAACCAGGTAATGCTTTAGATAAAACCACTCACGATGGTAGATTATATATTCACTGGGCCGCAAATAAAGGTAATGTTGAGTTAATAGAGTATTTAATTTCGAAAGGTTCGTCTATTACTCGTACCGATGATAAAGGAAATACGCCACTAACCTTTGCCGCAAGTAACGGTCAAACAAATATTGAAGTTTATAAAACTTTTTTTAAGGCCGGTATAGATCCTAAAACCGTTTATAAAAATGGTGTAACTTTATTACACTATGTAATTGGTGCTGACAAAGATTTAAAAGTTAGCGAATTTTTACATACTAAAGGACTTAAATATACAGATTTAGACGAGTTAGGTAGATCAACTTTTGATTATGCAGCTCGTTCTGGTAATACAGAAATTTTAAAAGCATTAGTAGCTAAAGGGGTTAAACCTACAGGCGCAGCGTTAATTTTTGCTGCACAAGGTTCACGTTTTGCTACAAACAATTTAGATACTTTTAAATATTTAGTAGAAAATGTTAAACTTAAGCCAGCCTCTTTAGGTGAGGACGGGGAAAACGTTTTACATTATTTAGTTAAAAAGAAGGATCAAAAAGAGATTATAGAATATTTTTTCTCTAAAAAAGTGGATCCAAATGCAACAGATAAATTTGGTAACAACGCTTTAATGATGGCTGCTGCATCACCGGTTGTAGAAAATGTAAATTTAGTTTTAGCAAAAACTAAAAAAATTGATGCTACAAATATTAAAGGAGAAACAGCTTTGTATGCTGCTGTTAGTAACGGATCTCCAGAAGTTGTACAATTATTATTAGATAAAGGTGCTAAAACAAATGTTATTGCTAAAGACGGTAATTTAGCTTACGCTTTAGTACAATCATACAAACCTGCAAGACCAGGAGAAACGAATACTGATTTTGCTACAAAATTAGAGATACTTAAAAAAGCTGGCGTAAATTTTGCTACACCTCAAAAAGATGGTAGTTCATTATATCATGCAGCGGTAGCTAAAAACGATTTAAATTTATTAAAAGCGTTAGAAGGCTTACAAATCGATATTAATGCAAAAGATAAAGACGGAATGACTCCATTACATAAAGCTGCATTAGTAAGTAAAAACGATTTGGTTTTAAAATATTTAATTCAGCAAGGTGCTAAAAAAGATATTTTAACGGACTTAGATGAGACTGCTTTCGATCTAGCGTCAGACAATGAATTATTAATAAAACAAAACGTAAACATCGATTTCTTAAAATAAGAAATTCAAAATATATCCTTATGAAATCAATCTTTAAATATACTCTTTCAGCCTTACTATTACTAACATTATCAGTATCTGCCTTTGCTCAAAATGCTAAATATAAGTGTACGTTACAATTAACCAACTACACAGGTCTAGAGGCTTACGTGGTAGTATCGTTAATTAATCCAGAAGGAAAATACGAAAAAACGTTATACATGATGGGACCAGATAAACAATGGTATAATGGTTTTAAAGAGTGGGATAAATTTTTAGGTAAGAAAAAAGAAAAGTTAGACGCTATTACAGGAGCATCTATCGCTGCTGGAGATCGTTCATCTGCAACTTTTCAAATAGACGAATCTAAATTAAACAAAGGATACAAATTAAGATTTGAATCTGCTGTTGAGGACAAAAATTATTATGTAACAGATGTTGAAATTCCTTTAACTACAGAAGGACTTACTAAAAAGACTGAAGGTACAGGATACATTAGATACGTTAAACTTACTAAAGCAAACTAGTGTTATGACCTTATCGGTGTGGCGTTACGCCCATTTATCATTAGCTATAATTTCTTTCTTATTTATATTAATGGCTTCAATTACTGGAGCCATTTTATCTTTTGATCCTATAGCAGAACGAAATTTACCCTACAAAGTACAAGATTTTAATTCCCTTACACTTAGTCAAACCGTACCGGTTGTAAAAGAAAAATATGAGGAAGTACTAGAAATTAGTGTAGACGCAAATCAATTTGTAACGCTAGACGGTTTTGATGAAGAGGCCAATGATATAAAAAAAATAATAAATCCTATAACCGGAGAAGTTTTATCTGATCCTATAGAAAAATCTAAATTTATACAGTGGGTTACATCCTTACACCGTTCTATGTTTCTGCACGAAACCGGACGTTTTATAGTAGGAGTTGTTTCCTTTTTGTTACTATTAATAACATCTTCGGGCGTTGTTTTAATAATTAAACGTCAACAAGGAATCAAGAATTTTTTTAGTAAAATTACTAAAGATTATTTTGCACAGTATTACCACGTAGCAGGAGGTCGTTTGTTGTTACTTCCTATATTAATTATTTCATTAAGCGGAACTTATTTATTTTTAAACAGATTCAATGTAATTCCTCAACCAGAAATTTCGGAGGCTAAAACGTTTGAAGATTCTAAAACTGACCAACCTCAAATTAACCTTCAAGATTTTCCAACGTTTAAAAATATCTATTTAAAAGATATCGTAAAAGTAGAATTCCCTATCGACGACGATCCACAGGAATTTTATAAAATTAAATTTAAAGATAAGGAGATTGAGGTTAACCAATATTCTGGTACAATAGTTTCAGAAACCACTTATCCAAAAGCAAAAGTTCTGGAAGAGCTAAGTTTAGATTTACATACCGGTCGTACCAATTCCATTTGGGCTGCTATTTTAGGTTTAGCGGCTATAAATATTATATTCTTTATTTGGTCAGGATTTGTAATTACTTTTAAACGTACAAAAACTAAAATTGCTAAAAATAAAGTATCGGCTCAACAAGCAGAATATGTGATTTTAGTAGGCTCAGAAAATGGATCAACCCTAAGTTTTGCAAATAAAATTCATGAGCAACTGTTAAGTTTTGGTAAGGCATCTTACATCACGCAAATGAACCAGATGCAGCATTTTCCACAAGCCACGCATCTTTTAATCTTTACATCTACTTACGGAATCGGGGATGCGCCTACAAATGCTAAAAAATTTGAAACCCTTATAAGCACTATTCAAAATTCGCAAACGGTGCAAGTTGCCATTGTAGGTTTTGGATCTAGAGCGTATACTGAATTTTGTGGTTATGCGTACAAAGTTCAGAATCTATTAAACCAAACCGCTTGGGCTAATACCTTTATACCTTTACAAACCATAAATGATAAATCGCCAGAAGAATTTTCGAATTGGGTTAAAATATTAAATAGAAAACTTAATTTACCGTTTGTAACAGATCCAGGAAATTACGTAGCTAAAAAGCCAAGATGTAAAACATTTAAAGTTGCTGAGGTTACTAAAACCCAACAAAATGACACCGCATTTACAGTTACATTTAACGGAAATCATAAATTTCAATCGGGAGATTTATTAGCTATTTATCCAGAAAATAATTACAAAGAAAGATTATATTCTATTGGTAAAATTAACGGTCAATTAAAACTATTTGTAAAATTACATGAGTTTGGACTAGGCTCTCAGTACCTATACAACCTGCAAAATAACCAAGAAATAAAAGCCCGAATCGTTAAAAACAAAGCCTTTCATTTTCCTAAAACGGCAAAAGAGGTTATTTGTATTTCTAACGGAACCGGAATTGCTCCGTTTTTAGGAATGATTGATGAAAATACCTCTAAAACTAACATCAAGCTTTACGCAGGTTTCCGATTTAATAACCCTAGCGTTAAGGATTATCAAACGTTTTTAGAAACTGCAGTTTCCAAAAATAAATTGCATAGCTATCAATTGGCTTTTTCTAAAGAGGAGAACAAACAATACGTTATGGATTTAATTCTAGCAAATCAAGAAGCTCTAATACAAAGTATCGAGAACGGTGCTGTTTTAATGCTTTGTGGATCTTTGGCTATGCAAACTGATGTAGAGAACGTATTGCAACAATTATTAAAAAACCACAACAAGCAACCGCTTGATTTTTACAAAAACAAAGGCCAATTTTTAACCGATTGTTATTAATATGAAACCGATACTGATCTTTTTTCTGTTTTGTTTTCAGACGGGCTTTACACAAGTAACTCAAGTGCGAGACACCATCCTTATGGGGAGTCGTTTTAAACTTACCGTTGTTGCGCCATCCAATCTCGAGGCTACACACAGTATAAATTTAGCTATCGCAGAAATTGTACGGATAGAGGAGCTAATTTCCGATTGGAAACCCCATTCTCAACTCTCTAAAATCAATCAAAACGCAGGAATCACACCTGTTGAGGTCGATAAAGAATTAGTTGATTTAATTATTCGAGCTAAAAAATATTCGGAGAATACACAAGGCGCATTCGATATTTCATTTGCCGCGATGGAAAAAATCTGGAAGTTTGACGATTCTATGGAAACTCTTCCAACACCCTCGGAAATTGCACATGCCATCCGTAACGTGGGGTATCAAAACATACAAGTAAACGCGCAAAACAACACTGTTTTTCTGACAAAAAAAGGCATGAAACTAGGGTTTGGATCCATTGGTAAAGGGTACGCGGCAGATCGTGCCGTTCAAGTTTTAAAAAGCCTACATATTCCCGCCGCATTGGTGGACGCCTCTGGAGATTTAGCGTTTTACGGTCATCCTAAACCCAATACCAATTGGATCATCGGGATTACCAATCCGGTAAAAAACAACAAAATAATTAGTAAACTTAATCTTACTAACGCTGCTGTTACAACCTCGGGCGACTATCAAAAATACGTTTACATAGGCAACACCCGGTATGCGCATATTATAAATCCAAAAACGGGTTGGCCATCTACGGGGCTTACAAGTGTTACAGTTATTGGTCCAAATGCCGAATTTGCCAATGCTTGCAGTACTTCAATCATGGTTTTAGGGCTTAAAGAGGGAAAGGAATTTATAAATAAGCATCCCGAATATGCCGCTTTATTTATTACCAATTCGGGTAAAAAATACGAATCAAAAAACTATAAAAAGGTTTTAAAAAAATATAAAAAGTAGGGCATTGCGGGCCTTTTAGTGGGCCCGCCGGGCTTTCGCGAGTCGCAATTTTTCCACTGCGTTACAAAATGTGCTCCAACAATCGCTCTATCCCTAATGCAAAAAAAAACTCAACCCTTAAAGGTTGAGTTTTTTTTTTTCGTGTTAGTGATGGAAGCGGCATCCTTTTATGAAGCTTTAGCGTAATAAAAGATACAGCGTACAGCACGACCCGTAGGGGAACACCCTACTATATTTTATTTTTTTGTGGCAAATTTTAATAAGAACACAAGCGAAAGTAAAGCACCGGTTGCCGCCATACCAACTCCAACTAAAGAGGGATAATTGTAGGCTAAACCGTACACAATAGGTAAACCACCAAAGTAAGCTCCAAGGGTATTACCTAAATTAAAACTCGCTTGACCCGCAGCGGCTGCTAAGGTTTCTGCTCCGTTAGCCGATTGGATCAGCATCATTTGTAGGGGAGATCCTATGGTAAAGGCCACCATCCCGGTTAAAAAGGCCATAACGTAAGCCATTTCGTAAATTGGTGAGGTTAAATAAACAACAACTAAGGTGATTGACATTAATGAAAATGCTCCAATTGCTGCTTTTGAGGGTGACACAAGATCTGAAATTCGACCTCCAAGTAAGTTACCAAAAAACATTCCTAAACCAATTAAGATCATGATATACGGCACTTGACTTGGGTTTAATCCCGAAACTTCTGTTACAAGCGGCGAGATGTAAGATATCCAAGCAAATAGACCTCCCGTTCCAATAGATATGATGGCTACGAGCAACCATGCGGCTTTGGTTTTAAAGTAATTTAATTGTTTAAATATGTCTTGATCCTGATTGTTTTCTGTATTCGGAAGCCAATATTTAATAGCTGCAAGGGTTACTAATCCTAGTAAAGCAATGATTCCGTAGGTTAATCGCCACGAATAATTTTGTCCAAAATAAGTTCCTAATGGTACACCGGCAAGGTTTGCTATGGTCATCCCGGTAAACATAATGGAAATGGCTTGAGCCTCTTTGCCCTTTTCAGCTAATTTTGCTGCCACCACACTACCTACACCAAAAAATGCTCCGTGAGGTAATCCTGACAAAAAGCGAGAAACGGCTAAAGAATAATATTCGGGTGCAAAAGCAAATAACCCGTTAAATACAAAAAACAGAACCATTAAAAAAAGCAGGACTTTTTTTGGTGGGTATTTTCCTGTAAATAATACTAATAATGGGGCACCAACTACAACTCCTAAGGCGTATAATGCTATAAAATTTGCGGCTTTTGGAATGTCTACTTGTAAATCTGAGGCAATTTCAGGTAAAATTCCCATCATGGTAAACTCGGTCATCCCTATGGCAAGACCGCCAAAAGCAAGCGCAATTAATCCTTTGTTCATATTTAATTTTTAGAATTGCAAAGTTACATATTAAAAAAC
>CAVBJB010000099.1:0-6720 GCA_963595625.1 Lachnospiraceae bacterium
GTTAAGATTTTAACAATATTTTATTTGCAGGATTTTTTTTTTGCGTTATGGGTTGGAGCGGCATCCTTTTTTGTAACGAAGTGGATAAAAAGATAGAGCGGAAGACCCGACCCGAGCCTTAGAGGAGTTTATATTTAGATGAAAATTTTAGGCGAGGGTAACGCCCAAAATAAAAAAACAGATAAACGTAATGCTTATCTGTTTTATTAATTTATCTTTTTAAACTGAAGTGTCCTTTATATTCTTTTCCGTTCCCTAGTTTTATGATGTACCAATAGTCTGTACTTGGTTGAGGTTTACCGAAGGCTGTACCGTCCCAGGTAGGTTTGTTTGGAAAGAGATAGGTCATTAGTTTGTTGTATCTGTCTACAATATAAACTTCGGAATTTGGAAATACGCTGAAAATTTGTGAAGCGTCCCAGGTGTCATAAATCCCATCTCCGTTTGGTGTAAAAAAGTTACGAATATCTATAACTAATGTGTCCTTGGTTGCAATGCCGCAGCCGTTTTTATCTCTTACAAAAACAGTATAATCTCCGGCTGGTGTTCCGTAAAATACGTTTGAATTTTGGAAGTTTACACCGTCTATAGAATACTCAAACTCGCCCTCGCCTTGTGCAATAATTGTGATTGAATTTTGAATGTTAGCGAAATGTTTTACAATAACATCTGTAATTACTGCGGGTTGGGATTGATTTACATGAAAGGTTTGTGTAATGTTGCATCCCAAAGGTGTGGTTAAAGTAACGGTGTAGGTACCAATTTGATTGACTGTGATGTTTTGGGTGGTTTGCCCCGTTGACCATAAATAAGTGAAATTTCCGGTTAAGGCACTTAACGCTACATCTGTATTTTGACAAATGGTTACGAATTGATCTGCGGGCGTTGTTGTGTTTGTAATTTGTATAGGTGCTACTAAATTTTGTAAACAACTGTTGCTTGTATCCGTAACTTTTATGTACAATGTATTTGCTGACGCAGAAACTTGATTTGTGTTGATAGCATTAGTGTTTGCTTCCGCGTTTTGCTGAGTCAGGAATATTTTAATTACTGAATTTGGATAAGTTCCTTGTAAACTTGCAACGAGATTTTGTAAGCTTATAGGTTGATTATCTACCGTACAAAAGTTTTGTACTGCTAACTGAGTCGCAAAGGTTGGTTGTATGGTAATTGTAGAAATTGTGTAACATCCTGCAGGAGTTTGTTCTCTAACAAACCAAGTTGTATTTGCACTTATATTAGCGATTGTGTTTAATGCATTGGTTTGATTTTCTGCATTTGCAATACTCTCGTAGATCGTAAATGTATTTCCGATTTGTATTAAGGGTTGTATGTAGTTTGATACATTAACCTCTAAAATGTTTTGTGTAGAAAAACTACAAATAGTATAGGTTTGATTAAATGCTACCGGTTTAGTGTTTTGATTGACTTGAAAGGTTTGCGAACTTGTACATCCTGTAGTTGTTTGTAATGTTACCGTATAAGTTCCAGCTTGATTAACCGATATGATTTGCGCATTAGAACCGTTACTCCATGAATATGAAGTATATCCTGTTGGTGCTTGTAATTGTACACTTTCACCCTGACAAAAGTAAAGGTTTTGTGTTGGTAAATTTGATGATTCTAATACGTTAATTTCTAGAATATAACGATCGCCACAAGTTGCTGAATCTGTGTAGCGGATATAAAATAGGTTTTGTCCTGTTTGTAAATTAACAAGGGCTGAATTGGTTGTATTGATTTGATTTTGGAATGCTATTGCATCCGCACTACTTGCGTAAATTTGAATTCCTGTGGTACTATTTCCTGGAATATATGCTGCTAGATTAAACCCTGTGGTATTTATGTTACAAAAGTTTTGAATTGGGAGTGTTGTAACGTCAGAATTTGTAATGATACTGAATTCTCCAACTCCAACACAACCAGTATTTCCATTAACCACTCTAACATACACTTTATTTATTGTTTGTGTTAATGGGTAATTTATTAGCAAGTCTCTAGAAATAAGATCTGTATTATTTTGAGCCCCAACTAAAGTACTGTGATAAGAAATATCGTCGTTTTGAGTGAACAAATTGTCATAAGGCGAATTTTGTAAAATGTTATAAGTTGTAGTTGCACCGAATCCACAAACATTGTTAGATAGGTTTGGTACATCCAATGGTGCTTCAAAATTAATAGTTACTTCTTCTTCAATAATACAATTTGTATTTATAAAGGCAACAAGTTTATAAGTTCCACTTTCGTTAATGGTAAGATTTGGATTTGTTACTTGGTTGTGCCCATTTATAACAGAACCATCCTTATACCATGTATAATGTTGCACCCCTGGAATGGGTGTAGGAGTAAGTGTGTACGATTGATTATAACAGAAAACTTGATCTCTGTCAATTCCTAAATCAATGCTGTTTCTAAAGCTTGAAGCTGAAAGAAATATAGCAGAATCGTATTTTTCATTACCTTGATCAGCCACCACTAGCTTAAATTTGTATCGAACTCCGGGAGTTACATTAGCTCTAGCCGTTAAAACTTTGGTTTGACCGTTGTAGTTTGTGGGATGATTTTGACCGTTAAATCCACCAAAATACTGAACATAAGACTCAGGACAACTGTTTGTTCTTGCTCTTACGTTGGATACTTTTACGGGTAAATTTGTATTTGGGATTAATGCAATGTTTGCATATTGTGCGTTGGCATTGTCCGCTTCTTTCACTAAAAAAGCAAATCCATCCGAGTAGTCACATTGGTATGATGCTGGATTGGATAAGTATTGCTCTGAGGAGAAAATATAATCAAAAGATAATTGATTGGTTAAGGCTACAATTTCGAATTCTATACTTGTAGCGTTAAAAGTGTTACTTTCGTTAATGGCTCTTTCCAGATCCGAATCTCCTCTCCAGCTAGTAGGTCCATCACTTAAAATAGAACGATTAGGTCCTACGGCAGCATCCGCTCGCCCAGAGGTGATAATGATCCCTTCGCTTAACTCAAAAGCAGGATTTGTGTTTGTAAAATACCCAAAAGATTTTTTGTTACCACTAAATGTATGACCGTTAATCCTAACGTTTGTAGGGGTCATGCAACTGTTACTAGGAAATAGTTTCTGAACAAGTTCTGTATCGCTAAAATTTTCTCTAATAGCAATGTTTTGTGCTTTTATATTAAAAGCAGTACAGATTATAAGTAATAAAAGGATGGTTAATCTTTGCATAATGCACAAAGTTATAGGATTTTTTTGTAATAATTATAATTTTACCATCTTATAAACTGTAGGTTTTTGTTAATTTAATTTTTTGTTAATAGTAATTAGCAATTTCGGGCTTACCGATTTGGAAATCGGGTAATTTGATGTCGTTATTATTTAATGAATTTGTTTTTAAAACATTATTTCCATCGATAGGTGTAGAAGGAAAAAATAAAAATGAAAGTTGTAAATTATCGAATACCAAATAATCATTTGTTAATTGTACCCCAATTCCGAAACTGGTATAAACTTTAGATTTAAATAATTGTTTAGTATCAGATCCAAGCATTCCCATATTTGCATTTAAAAAAGGACTCAACCTAAAACCCCATAAACTTTTGGGTACATATGACTGTGTTTGTACTGTAAATTGTAATTTTTTAGAACCTCTTAGTTGATTGGTAAAACTTGTAAAACCGCCGTCTAATTCACTTAACGATGTTAAATCATTCCAGACCGGGAATCTGTTAGATCCTAATGATAATTTGGGTACTGCAAATTGTCGAAACTTCCACGAACCTATATTAAATATTTCACTCATATAAAAAGCCGATATACGGAACATATTTTGTTCTGTATTACCCTCGTTAAAATAAGTACCAATATCTATAACGGTTGAAAGGTATCCAAAGTTGTAAAAGGATCCTAAAGACATACGTCCACCTAGATAGTATCTGTTTACTTGGTTTCTGTTTTCGATCCCAGTTGTTATAAAAAGATTTCGTCCCGTTTGTATGTACTCTTTAATATTTTGATAAAAAATATTTTTTGTTGGGTTGAATTCTCTCGAGGTAATCCCGAAAGAGGTTAACCATAGGTTTGTATGATTGTAAAATCGATACGGATCGTAATTAGGATCAGGAAATTGTGTGTAATGGGTTTTATCAAATCTTAGGGATGTTACAAAATTAGTTACACGGTTTAGTTTTGGACTATTTTTAAAAATGGTAAACGCTATCCCGCCCCAAACATCAATTTTATTGTACTTGTATTTTAAATAATCTTTAGTAAGTTCTAAATTATATATACTATCGTTTCTAAAATATTGCTCTAATTTAATTCCTCCTGCCCAACGGGTATAGTTTGAGAAAAATTCTCGGCTAAGTTCAACCTCTTTTAATAAATTATCGTTTCTGTTTTTAAAATAATTAAATCTCGCTTCAATAAAGGTTTGTTTAATATTTGGGATTCTGTATTGTAATTGGTAAACATCTTCTTTGCGTTTAAATAAACGTTGGTATTCCGTCTTTACTTCGTGTCCTAATCCCGCAAAATTTCGTTCAATTAGTTGAGTTTTTATTCGGGAAGTTGAGCCTGACACTTTAGGAATTAAACTCCATGAGTCTTGTGTTCTAATGATTAAATCAATAGAATCTTTTGAATTACCTTCAAGAAAAATAGGTGTTATTTTTATATTTCTGATAAACCGTTGGGAGTATATTAAACGCTCAGATTCTTTTAACTTATTAGAATCTATGGGTTCATTCCTTTTTATAAGAAGATAGTTTTTAATTGCCCAGGGTTTAGATCTTACATGAAGTTTGTTTCCTGTTTTTTCGTACCAATTTCTAGCGGATTTTGTGGTGTCATGAACTGTTTCACCAAAGGGATCTAGGGATTGAAATATTATTTTTCTAAGAATTTTATTTTGAATACTGTCGTATCTAATAGGAGCAACAATAGCTGATGGATTTTTTCTTTCACGCGAAGTTGTAGGTCTAAAAATCCATTTATGTAGGTTTTTAGTAATTTTCCTTTTTTTCGAAAATGTTTCTATGTTTTTATAAAACTTAACAGTATCTATTTCCTTTTCCTGAGCTGTGTTGAACAGAGGAAATAGTAAAGCAATTAGAACTATAAATTTTAAAACAAATTTCGGCATATAATAATGTTACGATAACATAACGTTAATTTCTGAATTTTTATTTAAAGAACAAAAAAAAAGAGGCTTAGGCCTCTTTTAATTAGTTGCTAGCTTTTTGCTCTTTATTAAAATAAACTAGATAATAGTACATTTGTTTTTCTTCGTCCCAACCTTTTTCTACAAATTTTTCAGCAGATTCTGGGTTTACAAAGTCTAATTTAATTTGGATGTTAGTATCTAAATTAATTACGTTTTTCATTTTTTTACGAGCATCACTAACGGCAGCGTTAGCAATAGGGAATGATGTTAAATCCTCGACACTATATTTAGCTCCTTTATCAACTTTATAGTTTTTAAATTCTGCCATTAAGTCTGGATTATCAATTACTTCATTTAAAAAGTTTTGTTCCTCAAACTCATCGTTTTTAGCAAAGTAGTTCATAGATCGGTTCATGAACATTACTTCTTCTTTCTTATCTTCTGCAGGTAAAACAACTTCTTTTGCGAAGTCCTCACAGAATTTTAAGTATTTTTTTGTTTTAAAGTTTTCGTCTTCAAAAATTTCAACTGATAAGAAATGCTCAAGCCAGTAACGCGCATCGTAACGGTTTGAATCTACAGTTAAAATTTTATATCCGTCTTCTTTTTCGTAGTTAAAAATTAAACATCCTTTGTCTAATTTTGTAAGGTTAATACCTTGTTGTAAAATCATTTCTAGGTTAGAACCTTTTTCTTCGAATTGTAAGAAATCTGTTTTTAACTCTGATTTAAAAATACCAATAGCATCAACCTTATTGTTATCAATTAAAACATTTGATAAATACGTAACATAAACCTCACCATTTTTAATATGTGGGTGGTTAGATTGTTCGTATAAGTGTTTTGTTATTTTTTTAGAAACCTCGTGCACAGCACTTGGGTTTGCAAAAATTTCTGAAGCAAAATTGTACATGTCATTGTATTCTAAATCCACGTCGTGAGCAAATTTAAAATAGTTTTCTTCTTTTTCTCTAAAAGGTTTAAAGAAGAATTCTTTTAACAATGGCATAATTTCGTCGTTGATAGCAAATGTATCTTCCGACTGGAATATAGGTTCTTGTCTACTTTTATTACCAACTCTATGAATTGATAAAGAATCTATGTGTGTACTAAATAAGTTAATCATTACGGTTAAGTATGTTAGAATTTTTAGTTTTAACTAAATGTTTGATTTGTTTTAAGCTACTAATATTCGTCGTAACCTCCAAAATCTTCGAAAGAGTCATCTCCCTCAAACATGTCTAAATCGTCGTCGTCGTAGTCGTCGTTAAAATCTCCAAAAATATCATCTTCATTAGCATTAAAATCTAATGCAGATGCTGTGGCTGGCATAATTCCGTGAGAGAATAATAAGTCAGGGTAGTTAGCACCATGTTCTGGCTCCTCAATAGCAGCAAGTTCTACAAAGAACGTCCACATATTCATGAAGTCATAAACATAAATAATCTTTGTTTGCTCTTTATCTAGGATTGATGACAAAGGCACATCAGCCATAGTTTCCATTTCACCAGGCACATCACCTGTATCAAATAAAGGATATTCTTTTTCAGACTGTTCCCACTCGTTATCACAC
>CAVBJB010000100.1:0-6696 GCA_963595625.1 Lachnospiraceae bacterium
TACTTGTTCCGTATTCTCTCAAAACGCAAGTACCTATTTAAATACAGAACCTAAAATTTCTAAATCGGTAGATTTACAAACCTTTATAGAAAACACATACATAAATGCTGTAAATCAATTTAACCAAGAAAATTATCCAGCTGTAGAGAAAGGAAAATTTAAAGTCATGGTAATTACAGCAAATAATGAATACATGCTTAAGGACTCTAGTTATTTTAAAGGTATTTCAGTAAATCAAATAAAAGAATTTATATATGTTCATCATGTAGAAACTACACAAAGTTTAGGACTGTTTACAGACCATTATGGCATGATAACTATAAAACTTAAATAACAATACAAAACTCCCAGATACGGGAGTTTTTTCATTTTATAAAAATGTATATTTACATAACTAACCTTATAAAATGAAACATACTCTATTATACGGCATTATAGCAATTGCAACACTTAGTTGCACGTCTGCTAAAAAACATAGCAAACAAATCAACACCAAATTAAGTGTTGAAAAACTTCATAAAGATTTAGACTTTACACAAAAAAAGCTATTTGCCATGCACCCGGATGCTGATTTATACACATCTAAAGACAGCATTTTACAGCTATTTAAACAAGTCAAAAATAACATTACACAACCACTTACACCTAAGGAATTTTACACGGAACTAGCCCCCATAATAGCCAGCGTAAAACAAGGCCATTCACGAGTAATATACCCTAGTGAACTTCATTCAAAAGAAACGCTTAAAAAATACAAAAACACTCTAGGCCCCTTAAGTCAATTCAATTATGTATTTACACACAATAAACTCTTTATTTCTGGCCTAAATAAAAAAAAGGCAACAACTCCAAACGGGTCCGAAATACTAGAAATAAATGGAATTACTCCACAGGAAATGTTTGCTGAGTATTGCAAAAATCATAGCTCTGACGGGTATAACAAAACGTATTTGGAAAAGGGATTTAGCAAACGTTTTGCTACCCAGTTTACAGACAAATTTGGAACGCTCGATAGTATACAATTTAAACTTAGCTGTTCAGACTCTATATTTTACACTACGAACAAACGCATCAATTTAAAGGAAAAAAAAGCAGTTCAAAAAGATAGTTTGAATACCCAAAGAGATACAATTGTAACAGAAACAAAAAAAACAATCACGAAGGTAAATAAAGCAAAACAAAAATTAGAGCAGAAAAAGCTACAAACTCAAACCAAATTCAATAATAAAATGGGGTGGGTTAACGGGAAAATTAACAAAAGTATCATCTTCCCTATCCCAACTGATAGTACTTACGCCGTATTAAAAATCCGAAGTTTTAGTAGCGGGAAAATTCAAGCCGCTTACGACACATTATTTAAGTTTATACAAGAAAAAAATATTCAGCATTTAGTCTTAGATTTAAGGGATAACCCTGGAGGTAAAATCTATGATATTGACCAATTATATGCCTACTTAAAAGAAAAAGAGGATCCATTAATTAGCGAGTCAACCGTAGTGAGTAAAACCAAATTACCAGGCTATTTAATTGCAGGGAAATCTATAGCAACTTATGCAGCCTTAACGCCTGTTTATCCATTTTTATACGGTTTTGTATATGCTAATACATCTAAAACTAAAGACGGTAAATTTCAATACAATGTAACTGGAATTAAAACCAGACCCATTAAAAAATTGGCCTATAAAAATAAACTTTCAGTATTGGTAAACGGAGGATCGTTTTCGGCCTCCTGTTTAATAACAAGTAATTTAAAAGGGAGTAATAGAGCTCAAGTATACGGTCAAGAGACCGGTGGAACCTTTAATGGAACGGTTGCCGGTATTATGCCTCTATTAAAATTACCACACTCTAAACTAAAAATACGTTTGGGTTTAATGCACATAAAACCGTATTTTTTAACCGACGAATTTGCACGTGGTATAAAACCTGATTTCGAAATTAAACGAAGCATTGACGAGGATATTTATGACTACAATTACGAATACGAATATATTTACAATCATAACAAAATTACCTTTACATTATAACAATAAATCCCTTAAAGCATTTTTTAAGGGATTTTTTTATATGGGCGTTACCCCTCGCCTAACCATAGTTTAAATGTTACATTACAAAAAGGCTCGGGGTCGGTGTATACGCTATATCTTTTGCTCGTACCTCACAAAAGGATGCCGCTGCTCCACCTAACGCAAAACATGATCTTTAAGGCAACGCGCGTTAGCGATGGGAGCATTTGTTTGAGCTCCTTTTAAACGTAGCGTAGCGGAGTTTAAAAGAGCGAGTGCGTACAGCGCGGTGCTTTAGCAAACGCCCAAAAATAAAAAAACCTCGAACTAAAAGCTCGAGGTTTTATTTTATGTATAATCTTTAAACTATTAGAAGTTGTAAGATAATGTTAAGTTCCAAGTTCTACCTGCACCAAACCAAACTTGGTTACGAGTATCTACACCTTTCCAAGTTGATGTTGTATTAGCATCTACGTGTTGAGCTGTAATACCATCAGAAATGTAAGTTGTATTAAGAACGTTGTTCATGTTGAAACGTAAGTTAACAGTTTCTGCTTTTTCTTTACCAACTTTCATTGTGTAAGTAAATCCAGCATCAACTAATCCGTAAGATGGTAACTCTAAAGAACCTTTGTTTGTAGCAGAGTTCATTTTAGAAGCATCGATTTGAGAGTAAACTTGATCTCTGAACATGTATCCAGCATCAACTTTAAATCCGTGGATTTTGTGATCTAAGATTTTGTAAGAAGCTTGTACGCTAGCTGCTAATTGTGCAGCATCTCCTACTTTAGAATCTTTTAAGTATAAAGTTTCAGTTTTAACGTTACCTGTTGCATCTTCGATAATTGGTAAACCTGTTTGTCTGTCTAAGTAAGTAGCAGTTACGTCTTTGTTGTAACGGTAATCACCTAAAGAGAAAGATCCTTTTAAATCAAAACGAGATGTTGGACGGTAGTTAAAGTCAACTTCTACACCTTTGTGGATTTGCTCAATACCAAATAAGTTAGCAGTACCTTGAACAGTTTCACCGTTTTGAACTAAGTTAGTTGTAGCTCTTAAGATTCTGTCAGCCCAAGATGTTCTGTATACGTTTACGTTAGCGTTGAATTTTTCTGAACGGTAACCGTATCCTAATTCTACACCAATAATTGTTTCATTTTTTAATGCTGGGTTTAAATCATTTCTGTTATTTAACCAAACACCATTAAAGAACGGTTGTTTAGAATACCAACCTGCGTTACCAAATACATTGTGGTGTTCGTTGATGTTATAGTTAGCACCAGCTTTAACGTTACCACCTAAAAGGTTTTCTGTCTTAGTTTTCATTTCTTGACCGTAAATGATATAGTCAATACGTTGGAACCCTTGGTTTGAAATTGCTCCTTGAGCAAAAGCAGTTAAGTTGTCATTAGAGTACTCTAATTGAGCGAAACCACCATACCAGTTAACTTTACCGTCATTGTTAAAGTTGATAGCATCTCCACCATTTAATTTATAAAATGGGTTGTAAGAAACGTCAGATCCATAAGCATTATAGAAATATTGGTTTCTTGGAGTAGATGCATTGTTAGTACCGTTAGGGTATGTAGATGTAGTATCGTAATATCTTGTGTTACCTAAGAAATTAGCAACATTTTGGAAGTGGTAACCTACGTAAGTACGAGCGTCCACACCAAAGTCTAATGTAAAGTGGTCAGATAATTTTTTGTTTAAAGAAACAATACCACCGTACCAGTCATGAGAGTTTATTGAGTTTACAGTACCAAAACCTGAGTTAGAATAACCCATTGTACCAACGTTACGGTTTTGGATTGTATTACCGTTTACGTCAAATGCTTGCCCTTGGTTCCATGCCATGATTTTATCAAAATCCATGTTTCCGTTAGCATCTCTAAACACGTTAGAGTCTGGATAAACTGTAGTTGTTCTTCCGTTAGCAGAGTAAGTAGCACGTCCGTAAGCAGATGCTCCTCCTCCACGTCCCCAAGAACCGTAGAATACAGAAGATAATTTTGTTGTTTCGTTTATTTTCCAGTTCCAGTTTAAAGAACCGATTGGTTTGTGGTAGAAGTTACGTCTCCAGTTAAATTCTTTACCGTTTAAGTAACCCCAATCTTTGTTATATCTAATATTTGGATCTCCATCGTTAGATGCAGCTTTAAACTCATCAATTGTGATATAAGAATATCTTTGGTTGTGAGATTGAGGAGCACCTGTAAAAGTTAATTGGAAATCGTGTTTTTTGTTTTTAGTTTCATAACCTACAGCAGCATAGTAGTTAGAACCTTCAAAAGAAGTACCGTCTACATATCCATTACCCATAGTATGAGATAATAATACAGAAGCAGATAAACCATTTTCTAACTTACCTGTGTTGTAAGAAGCAGTAGCTTTAAAATAGTTGTCGTTACCAACACCAGCAGAAACGCGACCACCTGCAGCTTTGTCAGAAGTTTTAGTTAAAATGTTGATTGTACCACCAACTGAAGAAATAGCTAATTTAGAAGAACCTAAACCACGTTGAACTTGCATTTGAGAAGTAACATCTGATAAACCAGCCCAGTTTGACCAGTAAACTGCTGAGTTTTCCATGTCATTAACTGGCATACCGTTAACCATCACTGCAATATTTTTTTGGTCGAAACCACGAATGTTAATTCTAGAATCACCAAAACCACCAGAAGATTTAGTAGCATAAACAGATGGTGTAGAGTTTAACATTTCAGGGAATTCTTGAGAACCTAATTTCTCAACAATTTCAGCAGCTTTAATTGTAGAAACAGCAACTGGAGTTTTACGGTCTTTAGCAACGTCAGCAACACCTTGTACTACTACACCTTCTAACATATTGTCTGAAGATTGTACTGTTACATTACCAATGTTAGCAATTCCGTTAACAGCCTTGAAAGAAACAGTTTTACTTTCATAACCTACGAAAGAGATAACCACTTGTCCAGATTCAACATTTGTAGTTAAAACAAAGCTACCATCCATGTCTGTAGTTGCTCCATCAGAAGTTCCCTTTACAGCTACACTAGCTCCAGGTAATCCTCCTGCAAATTCACCATCAATTACTTTACCCGTTATTTTAGTTTGAGCAAAAGCAACAGAGGTAATTACCATTAGGCATAAACTTACCCAATTTCTGAAGTTTTTCATTTTTGTTGTATTGTTATAGATTTTGGTGCAAAAGTCTGAAATTTATTTTAAATAGACATTTATAAATTGTTAATTTTGAAGCAACATGCTCTTTTTTAGCATTTTATCAATGTTTTTATAACGGTTATTATTCTTTTTTTACAATAATAACTTATAATATAATCAATATTTTAACATAAAAAAAAGCCTTAAATAAAAATTTAAGGCTTTATTTCGATTTCTGATTATAATACTTTAGTATTTGATTAGTAAAAAATAACTCGTTTTCTAATATATTTTTTGAATTATTATCAAATATTTTAGCAAATATTTTCTTTCCTAACTCAACTCCAAACTGATCGTAGCTGTAAATATTCCAAATTACACCTTGAACAAATGTTTTATGTTCATAAATTGCAACTAGCTTACCTAGATTTTCAGGTGTTAATTTATCAAAAAGTAAAGTATTAGAGGGTTTATTTCCTTCAAAATATTTATAAGGTTTTACTATCTCATCCTGCTCGGTAAAATCCACTTCTTCTCTACTTTTTCCAGATAATAATGCATCCGTTTGAGCAAACAAATTAGCCATTAATTTGTTATGGTGTAATTTGTCATTATGTAATGAATTGATAAAACCAATAAAATCAACTGGAATTAACTTTGTACCTTGATGCAAGTGTTGAAAAAATGCATGTTGAGCATTTGATCCGCAATCTCCCCAAACAATTGTACCTGTTTGGTAGTTTACTTGTTTGCCATTTCTGTCCACTAACTTACCGTTACTTTCCATTATAAGTTGTTGTAGAAAACTTGGGAAACGTTCTAGATATTGACTGTACCCTATTACTGCTTCTGTTTCTGCATTATAAAAATTAGCATACCAAATTGAAAGTAGCGCTAAAACCACAGGAATATTTTGATTGAAAGGTCGCTCTTTAAAATGCAGATCCATTTGATAGGCCCCGTCCAAAAGCAATTCAAAATTTTTATACCCAATAGCTAATGCAATAGATAAACCAACAGCACTCCATAAAGAATATCTACCTCCTACCCAATCCCACATAGGGAAAATATTTTCAGAAGCGATTCCAAAACTTTCAGCAAGTTTAATATTGCTTGTAACGGCTACAAAATGTCTTTCTATATCCAATATGCATCCTTTTTTCAGGAACCAATCCTTAATTGTTGTTGCATTGGTAATGGTTTCGTCCGTAGTAAAGGTTTTAGAAACAACAATAAATAAAGTAGTTTCGGGGTTCAACCGTTTTAAAAGATCATGTAAGTAATCTCCGTCAATATTCGAAACAAAATGTGTATTTAAATTGTTTTTATAATAGGATAAAGCTTCAGTAACAAATCGTGGTCCTAGGTCCGAACCTCCAATCCCGATATTAACAACATCTGTAATTTGTTTATTGGTAAATCCCCTGCGCGAACCTGAAGTAATTTCCTTAACAAATTTTTTAATTTTAGATTTTACTGCTTGAACATCGGTTAAAATATTTTTATTATTTAATTTTAAAACTTGCCCCTTAGGACAACGCAAAGC
>CAVBJB010000101.1:0-6694 GCA_963595625.1 Lachnospiraceae bacterium
GTTAAGTATTTTTGCGGCACACAACAATTTTTAAAAATAAAATCTAACTACGAAAATGGAAGATATTTTAACATTGGTAAGCGGTTACGCTGCTTCCGTATTTTTAATTATATCCTTTTTATTAAAAGATCAAACCAAGCTACGTGCTGTAAATTTAATTGGCTGTATTTTTTTTGTGATTTATGGTTTCCGTTTAAATTACGCTTGGCCTATAATTATCCCGAATGGTATTATTGCCTTAACTCAGGTTTACCATTTATGGATTTTACCTAATAGAAAAAAGAAAGAAGAATAATATAGAATCCCCGAATATTTGTTTCGGGGATTTTTTTTGCGTTAGCGATAGGAGCGGCATCCTTTTTTGTGGGCTTGAGGTACGAAAGCGCACAAAAAAGATATAGCGGATAGCGCGCCGCGAGGGTTTATAGTATTAAAACAGCTTTAGCGTTAATGAGAAGTTGTGTTTGTTTTTGGACTGCATTTTAAGTCGCGGAACGCCCAAATTAAAATAAAAAAGTCTGCCACTGGAAATAGTAGCAGACTTTTTTTATAAATAGCGTTCTTGATATACGTTTATATGGTGGAGCTGGTGGCCTAACATAATGTAGAAGATTGCTCCTACTGAGATGGCGTTTTCACCAATGTTTCCTACACGATTTAGATCCTCTTGTGTAAACGATTTTAGAAGTTGTATGTTGGATTGACGTAGCAGGGTCCAATCTTCTAGAAGGGTTTTAAGATGACGGTTTTTTGCATTTTCTGAAACGGTATCTGCGTAGAGATTCTCATCGAAAAGTTGCAATGATTGTTTCTCGTTTCGGGCAATTGCAAGGGCACGGTAAGCAAAAATGCGTTCGCAATCGATTAGGTGTTGTAAGATTTCTTTTATGGTCCATTTGCCTGGCGCATAAATATAATCGAACTTATCCATCGGGATGTTCTGAACGAATTTAATGGCTTGGTACAACTGAATTTCTAGTTCTTCGGAAAGTTTATTTTCTGTGGAAACTAGATTAATGTACGAGGCGTAAAAATCAGGATATATCATGTTTTACTATTTTAAACCGCTTTGTAACCATGCTTTATACTCCTGCACGTTTGGAACGTAACCTACGGGTTTGTTCTGGTCGTTCCCGTTTTGATCTAACACAATATAATAGGGTTGAGCGTTGGCCTCATAACGTGTAATTTGATAATCGCTCCATTTGTTACCAATGGTTTTAATTTCTTTACCGGTAGTAGGCGATACGTATTTTTGATCTTCTGGAAGTTCTTTTTTATCGTCTACGTATAAAGAAATGATTACAAATTTGTCTTTTAAAAGTTGTAAAACCTCTTGATCTGCCCAAACTTTTTCTTCCATACGGCGGCAATTTACACATGCATAACCTGTAAAATCTAAAAGAATTTGCTTGTTATTGGCTTTAGCGTACGCTAAGCCTTTGTCGTAATCTGTAAAAGTTAACAAATCGTGGGCTCCGTATTTAGCACCCTCTGGGAGCGTGATTTTGGTTTCTAAAATTCCACCGGCTTTTGAGTATCCTACTCCATAAGGACTTTCTGAATACGATGCAGGAGGTGGGAAACCAGAAATGAATTTTAATGGTGCTCCCCATAAACCAGGAATTAAATATAATGTAAACATAGATACCGCTAAGGCTAAGTATAAACGTCCTACTGAAATTTTAGTTATTGGAGAATCGTGTGGTAAGGAAATTTTACCAAAAAGATATAGGGCCCAAGCAGCAAAAATTACAATCCAAATGATTAAGAATACCTCGCGTGTAATCCATTCTTTTTGTAAAACTAAATCTGCGTTTGATAGAAATTTAAAAGCTAAAGCTAACTCTAAAAACCCTAACGAAACTTTAACCGAGTTTAACCATCCGCCTGATTTTGGTAAGGTATTTAACCAACCTGGGAACATAGCAAATAGCATAAATGGTAAAGCTAAGGCTAAAGAGAAACCAAACATTCCTACTAACGGAGCGATTCCGCCTTTAGATGCTGCCTCTACTAATAAAGTTCCAACAATTGGACCTGTACAAGAAAAGGAAACAATTGCTAATGCTAAGGCCATAAAAAGGATTCCGATGAAACCGCCACGGTCTGCTTGTTGATCTACTTTATTAGCCCATGAGTTTGGTAACATGATCTCGAAAGCTCCTAAGAAAGAGGTTGCAAAGAATATTAAAATTGCAAAGAATATTAAGTTAAACCAAACATCTGTAGATAATGCGTTTAGAGCATCTGCACCAAAAATAGCGGTAACCACTAATCCTAAAACGACATAAATAAGAATGATTGATATACCGTAAAAAATTGCATTACGAATACCTTGAGCACGAGATTTACTTTGTTTTGTAAAGAAACTCACTGTCATTGGTATCATTGGGAATACACATGGTGTAAGTAAAGCCGCAAATCCTGAAAGAAATGCTAATAAAAAGATTTTTATTAAGCTTTTATCTTCGGACGGTGCTTCTGTATCTACATCTGTTCCAGCAGTTGTATCTACTGTTGTAGCATCTATAGTAGCGGTATTTAAATCAACTGAAAATGTTGATGTTGTATCTTGATTTGTAGTAGCAAGCTCAGTAGGCTGAGAGGCTACAATATTTAAAGTTGGAATATCAAAAACAAAGGTTTGATCTCCTTGAATACAAGCTTGTTTACAAACTTGATATTCCATATAAACCTCAACCTTTTTTAGGTCTGGATTATTGATTTTGATGATTTGTTTAAAGTTGGCTTTATTTTCAAAAATATATTCGTCAACTTCAAAAATATCGTTATAAACTTTTTTGTAAGCACTTTCTGTTGTTTGTCCAACAAGGGTGTAATTTCCTTTTTGATTTTTAAATTCAAAAACAGCAGGTAACGAACCACCTTCTGGAGTATGTTGAGAGAACATGTGCCAATCTTTTTCTATCGTAGCATTCATTATAAGGGCTACTTCAGAATCAGAAACTTTTTCTACCGACCACTTCCATTTTACAGGCTGAGTTATTTGAGCTTGTACAACAAAAGCTAGTAAAATAAAAAATAGAGTTGCTAATTTTTTCATTTTAAGATTTCGATTTGTAATGTATTTATAGTTTTGTTAGCATTAAAACGTTTGTCCGCACGGTAATTAACAATCCAGATTACCTGTGTTTGCTCTTGCACTAGTAACCATGCTTCTTGTTTTTGGAATAAAGAAAGTTTTTGATCTTTAAAATATTTGGAGACTTTTTTCTTTCCGTCCATTCCTAAAGGGTAAAAATAATCACCTTCTTTCCACTTTCTTAATTGCAAAGGGAATTTTAACTTTTCTTTATCAATTAAGATACGGTTTTTTTCGGGGTTAAACTCCTTAGGATTTTCAGTTATTTTAACTTTAAAAGGTAATTTATGAAAGTCTTGAATTGAGAATATATCATACGTCTGCGCTACTTCTTCTTCCAAAAACTCTTTTAAAATTAATTGATTTCTGTCTTTTAACAACACGTGTTTAGGCGCGTTTACTATTTTACCTGAACTCGATTGGGCTAAAGTATAAATATCTTTCCAAGCAGTAAAATTATAGTCTTTTAAAAAAGCGTATAAAAAGGCATTTGGGTTAGAAAGACTTTCTAATTTCGGAATATCAATAAAAATTTGACCGTTGGTTTCAGAAACAATTTCCTTAACCATAAATGAAAATCCGTCTTTAAACCCGTCTTGATATTGTTTTAGATGAACTAATGTTTCCTGAAAGGTTTGTAAAAAATCTGTATTTAACTCTTTTAAAACCGGAACAACTTTATGCCTTATTTTGTTTCTGAAGTATTTGGTTGACGCATTAGAGCTGTCGTCCCTCCACTCCACTTTATAAGTCTTGGCGTAATCTAAAATTTCTTGTCGAGAGGCAGTTAAAAAAGGGCGTCTAATTTTATCATTTTTTGCTGGCATTCCGGTTAATCCCTCTATTCCTGTACCACGAGTAAAATTTATTAAAAACGTTTCGACTTGATCGTCAAGATGATGAGCCGTAATAATATAATCTAAATCTTGGTTTTTTAAAAGATCGTAAAACCAATTGTATCGTAACTCGCGTGCTGCAAGTTGGATGGAAAGTTTTTGATTTTGAGCATACGCTTCGGTATCAAAATATATGATTTGATGCGGAATGTTTTGTTGCTCTAGATAGGCTTTTAAAAATTGAGTTTCGGCGTCGCTCTCTTCTCCTCTTAATTTAAAATTACAATGCGCTACAAAAATGTTTAGATTAAGTTTTTTTAAAACATCTAACATTACCATACTATCTACTCCTCCGCTTACAGCTAATAAAAGTTTAGCCGAAAGCAATTCCGGAAAATTTTGTTGTATGTTTTGTAGAATTTTATTTGGTAACATCTGACTTAAAAATTGAAAATAAAGCGTTAGCTTTTATTAAGCATTCATTGTATTCGTTCTCCGGGATGGATTGAGCCGTTATTGCCCCACCAACTCCGTAAGAAATATAATTTGTTTTGGCGTTATATAAAATGGTACGGATGACTACGTTAAAATCGAAATCGCCATTAGGTGTAAAATAACCAATTGCTCCAGAGTATAAACCTCTTTTAAAATCTTCGAGCTTTTCGCAAATTTGCATGGCTGAGATTTTTGGTGCTCCTGTCATACTCCCCATCGGAAACGTAGTTTGTAAAACCTGTGTAGGTGTAACCTCTTCTCTAATGGTTGACGTAACAGTAGATATCATTTGATGTACCTGATTAAAAGTATATATCTTACAAAGCTCTTTAACTTGTACACTCCCTTTTTGTGCGGTTTTGGCTAAATCGTTACGAACCAAATCAACAATCATTACATTTTCTGCACGCTCCTTAGGATCATTTTCTAAGGCAGTTTTTAATTGTAAATCTTCCTCTGCAATTGTACTACGTTTAGCTGTTCCTTTAATAGGTTGCGTAATAAGTTCTGAACCCGTTTTTTGAATATACCTTTCAGGTGAAGCACAGATGGCGAATTTTTTATCCCATTTAAAAAAACTAGCAAACGGCGGATTAGATATGGCGTTTAAACGGTTAAAAGCTTGCAGCGGACAAATTTCTGCGGTAGCATAAAATTCTTGACAATAATTTGCCTCGTAAATATCGCCTCTGTGAATGTGCTGTAATACCGCTTGTATTTTTTGCAAATATTCTTTTTTTGGAGTCCGAGCCGTAAATGCGACTTTTGGTAATTGCTCCTCGAATAATGTGGTGTTTAAAATTTCTTCCCAATCTAAATCAAGTTCATCATCTACACAAGGTAAATAAGATAACGTAATTTGATCTTCTGCTATAAAAAACAACTTTTTGGGTTGAAAGAAAAACAAGTCTGGAAATTCCAAACCATCTGGATTGTTAGATTCGAGTTTTTCGATTCCGTTTTTCAGATCATACGTTAGGAAACCTAAAATATAATCCTTGGTATTGTGTTGATATTCTTGTAAGGTTTCAAAAGCAGAAAAAGCATCCGTTTGTATAGATGTAAAAGCATCTACTCCTAACATCCAATTAAATTTAGAATATGGAGCTGGATAATTGTTACTTGTATAAAGAGCAACCTCCCTAAACTGTTGAGCCCAGCGCAGGAGTTTATCTTTAATTTGAGAATCTGAATGGATTTTATATACTTTTGAAACGCGCAAAATTTAATTATTTATAGTTTTTAAAAAAGCTGCATTTATATCAGCAAAATCTTTAACTATTACATTAGCTTTAGATAAGTCTTGTTTTTTTGTGTTAGCACTTACATACCCAACACAAAATATTCCTGCTCCCACAGCAGCTTCTATACCATTTGTACTATCTTCTATAACAATACATTGATTTTTTGGATGAATAGACAAACTTGCGGCATGATTAAAAATAGCAGGATCTGGTTTTGATTTTACAAAATCTTCCCCAGAAATTTTATGTGTAAAATATGAATTTAAATTAAAGCGGTTAAATACCCTTTCGATTGTAGTTTTTGATGCCGAAGATGCTAATATTAATTGAAAATTATGAGCATGTAAATCCTTTATTAAAGCCTCTACCCCATCAATTAAAAACAAATCTTCTTTAGAGTCAAACGCATCGTTAAAAATAGAGCGTTTACGTAAAACCAATTCCTGTACATCCGTAGTAATACCAAAGGAATCTTTTATTTTTTGATAGACATTTTTGGTAGAATTACCTGTAAAGGTAGCAAACATATCACTAGAAACTTCGATTCCTAATTCTTCAAAATGTTTGTAATAAGCATATTTATGAACCGGTTCTGAATCTATGATTACCCCGTCCATATCAAAAATTACTGTATTTACCATGGTTAAGTTGTGTTTATGCAAATTTAGTATAAATACATATATACGTAGCATAATCTAGAACAATTAGCAAAAAGTTTAAAAGTAAAATTCTCGTTAAAAAATAATATGAATCAATTTTAATTGTAATTTAGATTCGTAATGGAAATAAGCCCACAAGAACATATTTTAATTGCCGAATTATTAGATCCTAAAACGCAAAATACTGCGTTTAAAAAGCTTATATCCGACTATAAAGTAATACTTTACAACCACATTCGGACTTTGGTTTTAAACCACGACGACAGCGAGGATGTGCTACAAAACACGTTTATTAAAATATTCTCCCACTTAAATTCTTTTAATAAAGAAAGTAAATTACTAACCTGGATGTAC
>CAVBJB010000102.1:0-6663 GCA_963595625.1 Lachnospiraceae bacterium
GATTCTAATAACGAATAATTTTAAAAAATACAAGTGTAAAAAGCCATAATAATTGACTAACTTCGCAACTGAAAAAAAGGACTAAAAAATTTCAAAGAAATGCATATAGCTGTAGCTGGAAATATTGGAGCAGGTAAAACTACCCTTACACAGGCGTTAGGAAAACACTTTAATTGGGAACCTCATTTTGAAGATGTTGTTGACAACCCTTATTTAGATGATTTTTACCATGCTATGGACAGATGGTCATTTAACTTACAAATCCACTTTTTAAACAGCAGATTTCGTCAAGTTTTAGAAATTAGAGAAAGTGGTAAAAACATCATTCAGGATCGTACCATTTATGAGGATGCGCACATATTTGCACCAAACTTACATGCTATGGGATTAATGAGTGAGCGTGATTTTAAAAACTACTCGTCGTTGTTTGAGCTTATGCAACGTATGTGTACGCCACCAGATTTATTAATTTATTTACGTAGCTCTACACCTAACTTGGTTAGTAACATCCAAAAACGTGGTAGAGATTATGAAAATTCTATTTCTATTGATTATTTAAGTAAATTAAATGAGCGTTACGAAAGTTGGATTAACAATTACGACAAGGGTAAATTATTAATTATAGATGCTGATGCTTTAGATTTTGTAGAAAATCAAGAAGATTTAGGATCAATTATTACTCGAGTAGATGCAGAGCTTAACGGGTTATTCCCTACTAAATAATAAAAAACGTCTTGAAAATTTCAAGACGTTTTTTTTATGTGTAATGTAAGGATCTATAACCTAGCCCCGATTGGAGCGGCATCCTTTATATTTTTTAACGAAACGTAGTGTAGTAAAAATATAAAGATACAGCGTAAAGCGGGAGTAAAAATTACATGTAATGTGCAGTGTTAAACGCTCCTAATTATATTATTTGTAGTTGTTTTAATGCCTCTTCACAGTAAATAGCAAATTGTTTATTATTTTCTGCACCGTTAACTAGGCGGTTTCCGTTGGTCCAGTTTTTAATTAAGCGGTTTTTTGCATCGTCGTTTCCTAATTGAGGGATGTAAATAAACTCGTTCATTCCTTGCCCAGAATTGGTAATAACGGTTTGCTCGTTGGTTTGGTTAACCAAGCGATAGCCTAAAAGCGTACCAGATTTAGTTTCTCCCGTTTCTGGCTTTAAGGTATAGGTAAAAAGTGTTTTATAACCGTAAACTGTAACTTGATCTTGTGTTGATTTTAAAGCTGCATCTACTAATTGTATTGGAGCTGACTCGTAGGCTTTAAACTCGTTTTTTATTTGCAAGTCTATAGTGTAATCAACATTTTTATTTTCGACCATTTGCGAGAATTTTCCTTGAATTTGCGCTTGAGGTGTACGGTATAAAAATAAGGTTGGATATATTTTTTGTAAAGATAAGGCCTCTGTTACAGAAGTCTCGATCAGCGAATGGTATTCTTGCAAAATTTGAGCTACGGTTTGTTTCTCCAAATGTTCATTCGGGAATAATTGTATGGCTTCTTTAAACAGAGCAGCATCTTTTTGAGATAAGGAATTGATAATGTTTGTAGCATTATCTGCCGTATAAAGTTGCTCCATTGGAGAATTACAACTTAGCACAGTAAATGCTAAGGCAGCAAAAGTGAGTTTTAAAATTTTCATAATCTTATAGTAGTGTGTTTGTTTATTGGAATCTAATGGCTTTAGACGGAGCTATTTTGGTAATTAAGTAGGATGGTATTAGTAGGATAAGCAAACATATAAATATGGTTCCTAGATTTAATGCTAAAATCTGAATCCAGTTTATATGCACAGGTGCTACGTTTACGTAATAATTTTCGGGATTTAATTTTATTACTCCAAAATAGTCCTGAATGTATAATAAAGATACTCCTATTAAATTACCCCAGAATAATCCGATGATGATTAAATAGGCCGCGTTGTATAAAAATATTTTACGAATGGTCCAGTTGGTTGCTCCCAGGGCTTTTAAAATCCCGATCATTTGTGTACGCTCTAAAATTAAAACAAGTAAAGCCACAATCATGTTAATGGCAGATATTAAAATCATAAAGCCAATAATAACTACAATGTTAAAGTCAAATAATTTTAACCATTCAAAAATATTAGGATACTTTTGCTCCATGGTATAACTGTTGTAGGTAGATGGGATTTCGTTATAAACTACATCACCAATAGCAGCAATTTGGTCAAAATTGGTTACAAAAACCTCTATGCCTCCTACTTCTTTATCTTCCCATTTATTAAAGCGTTGTACGTGGCGTATGTCTCCAATTACAAAATTAGAATCAAATTCTTGCAGTCCTGAATTAAATATACCAACAATAGTAAAACGTCTAGAAAAAGGTGGTTTATCCGTTTCTTCTCTCATATAAAAAGAGTTAAAAGAATCTCCCACTTTTAATTGCAAACGCTTGGCTAAAAATTCAGAAATTAAAACATCACTAGTTAGTTTATCACTAAAATCCGGAAGTTTACCATCAATTAAATAATCTTGTAGTGCAGTAAAATTATAATCTTTATCAACCCCTTTTAAAATTATGCCCTCAAAAGACGATTCCGTTCTAATAATTCCACCTTTTGTAGCTACAGCTTGTAAGTGAGATACCCCCGGAATTTCCTTTAAGGTTTTATATAAGTAATCTGATTTCTCGATAGCAGAAACACTAACCTGAGAGTTATTGTTGTCAAAATTAGACACCACAATATGACCGTTAAAAACGCCCACTTTTTCTCGAATCTTTTCCTGCAAACCAATACCTGTGGCCACACTTACCAACATCATAACAATAGAAATTACAATTGCTACAATTGCAATTTTTATTATTGCCGCAGATACACTACTTTTATTACTGTTTGAACGAATCAATCGTTTAGCTATAAAATACTCTAATTTCAAGATCTATGAATTCTAATTTAATTTTCAAAAATACGGTTTTATTTTGTGCCCTAAGCATTTTTTCTTGCGGAAAATCGGCACAAGTAAATACTACCGTTGCTCTTAATACAACACAAACAGCACCAAAAAATATCCAAAAAAATCAAACCCTTTTAACGGGTGCTCAAGTACTTGCTCAAGATCTTAGCTTATTAAAAAACAAAAAGGTTGGAATTATTACCAACCAAACCGGTATTTTAGACAACCAAACCCATTTAGTGGATTTTCTACTAAAAAATAACATAAACGTAACTACCATTTACGCACCCGAACATGGCTTTAGAGGAACCGCAGATGCCGGAGAATTAATTAAAGATGGTAAAGACACAAAAACAGGCTTACCTATAATCTCCCTTTACGGCAACAACAAAAAGCCAAAACCAGAGCAATTAGCAGCTGTTGATATCATGCTTTTTGACCTGCAAGACGTAGGCGCACGCTTTTACACCTATATATCATCCTTACATTACGCTATGGAAGCCTGTGCAGAACAAAACATCCCGATTGTAGTTTTAGACAGACCTAATCCAAACGGTGCTATAATCGACGGTCCAATCCTAGAACCAGAACACACCAGTTTTGTGGGCATGCATACCATCCCGGTTTTACACGGAATGACCATTGGCGAATACGCAAAAATGATTAACGGCGAGGGATGGTTAAAAAACAATGCAAAAGCAAATCTAACCGTAATTGCTTGTAAAAACTACAACCACAACCAAACCTATAATTTACCGGTAAAACCCTCACCAAACCTGCCAAACGCACAAGCCATAAATCTGTATGCCAGCCTTTGTTTTTTTGAAGGTACAAACGTAAGCGTAGGCCGTGGTACAGAAACTCAATTTCAAGTATACGGATCGCCTTTTATTACAAATTTACCTTACAAATTTACGCCAAAACCTAATTTTGGAGCCAAAGACCCTATGCATAATGGTAAGATTTGTATAGGCGAGGATTTAACACAAGAACCTAAACTAACCCGTTTAGAATTAAAATATTTAATCACTGCCTACCAAAACACAGCAGACAAAACTAAATTTTTTAATTCCTTTTTTACCAAACTAGCCGGAACCAAAAAGCTACAACAACAAATAGAAATGGGAATGAGCGAGGACGAAATCCGTGCCTCTTGGGAAGTTGGCTTACAACAATTCCAAAAAACAAGAGCCAAATATTTATTATACTAACAAGGGCGTTACCGGCCAAAAAGCCGGTCGGGCTTTACGCTAAATCTTTTATTACGCTAACGCTACATAAAAGGATACCGCTACAATCCCTAACGCGCTGCGCCATAAAATAAAAAAAGTCGGGATCCTAAACTCCCGACTTTTTAATTATACTATAAAGGTAACTTCTTTTTCATTTCTTCCACAATTCTATACGTAGCCGGACATATTTCTATATTCTTCATCGTAAGATTAGAAATCTGATGGAACTTTTTACGATCCGTATGCGGAAACTCTCTACAAGCCTTAGGCCTTACATCATAAATCATACAATAGTTTTCATGATCTAAAAACGTACACGGAACCGATTTTAAAACATAATCCTTATCCTCATCAATACGTAAATACTGATCTATAAACTGCTGAGGCTTTTGTCTAAAATGTTTGGCAATACGTTCTATATCTGCCGTAGTAAATAAAGGCCCTGTTGTTTTACAACAATTAGCACACGTTAAACAATCTGTACGTTTAAATTCTGCGTCATGCAAATTCTGCATTACGTAGTCTAAATCTTTAGGTTGCTTCTTTTTAAGTTTATCAAAATACTTTTTTGTTTCCTTATGCGTATCTTTGGCTAATTTTGGTAGCTGTTGTAAAAATTTTTCCAAAACAATTATTTTTTGCAAAAATACAGCTCTTTACATTCAATAAAAATTATTTATGAAAGATTTATTTGGACAAGCCATATACGATTATCACTTTAATCAAAACCCTGAAGATTTAATTACTGAAACTTCAATCTCCGAAGCAGATGAAATGCCGGTTGAATATTTGTTTAGAGGCTACAAACAAATGCCTAAAATCGAACAAAAAGCGTTACAATTAGCTAAAGGCAAAGTTTTAGATGCAGGTTGCGGAGCTGGAAGTCATGCCATCTATCTTCAACAAGAAAAAAAATTAACAGTTACAGCTATCGACATTTCACCTAAAGCCATAGAAGTTTGTAAAGATCGTGGCATCCAAGATGCACGTGTTTTAAATGTGTTAGATTTAAAAGATGAAACTTTTGATACTATTATTTTATTAATGAACGGGATTGGAATTGCTCAACAATTAAAAAAAATAAGTACCTTTTTAACGCATTTAAAATCATTATTAAATCCGGGAGGACAAATTCTTTTAGATAGTAGCGATATTATTTATATGTTTGATGAGGATGAAGACGGCGGTAAGTGGATTCCTAGTGAAAGGGATTACTATGGGGAAGTATCATTTACAGTAGCTTACAAAGGCCAAACAGAAACTCCTTTTGATTGGTTGTATATCGACTACAATACCTTACAAAATGCCGCACACGCCAACGGCTTAAACTGCGAGTTAGTTGTTGAAGGCGAAAATTTTGATTATTTGGCTAAACTTACACATCTATAAAAACAAAAAATCCAATCTAGTTTTAGATTGGATTTTTTTTATGTTTTATTGCATATATTTCATTACAATTTGCTGCATTTCCATACCAAAAGCTTGTTGGTCTGCCATTGCATCCTTAGTAATTTTAGCTGTATTTTCGATCATTTTTTTACCAATTGGCGAAGTATAAAATTTCTTTAATTCTGCTAATTCAGCTTTAGTATAATACTTAGCCCAAATACCTGCTGTTTTATCTGTATTCTTGTCTAATAAAACTTGAACCTCTTTTTTAAATTCTGGTAATTTAGCCTCAGGAATCATGGCGTAAACTTGTTGTAAAATAGCATCGTATTGAGCATTTACATTAGTTAACATTAAAATTTCCTTAGCTTCTGTAGCAGTTGCTTGTTGTGCTGATGCAAATTGAGTAAAACCAATTACAAGAGCCGTAAATAAGTATTTTTTCATTATATTAGTTTTAACCAAATATAATAAATTAACATTTATAGAACTACGGAATATTTAAATATTTATGCGTTTGTAAAGAAACTCTCCATTTAGGGTTATTCATTACATAATCTACAATCATAGGTGTAAATGTTTCTTTTTTACTCCACTCTGGTTGTAAATATAAAACACAATTTGGACCAACTTTAGCCGCTTGCTCTTCGGCAAATTCAAAATCGTGTTTGTTATGAATAATAATTTTTAATTCATTAGCTAATGGATAAATCTCATCAACAGGTAATTTCGTTTTTTTAGGAGATAAACAAATCCAATCCCAATAACCTGTTACTGCATAAGCTCCAGACGTTTCAATGTGTATACGTAAACCTGCATCTTTTAAAGCTTGTGTTAAAGGATTCATGTTCCAAGTTAAAGGTTCACCTCCTGTAACAACTACAGTTTTAGCATATTTTTTTGCGTTCTCAACAATTACTTCTTTAGCAGTTGGAGGATGTAGGTTTGCATCCCAACTTTCTTTAACATCACACCAGTGACATCCCACATCACAACCGCCTACTCTAATAAAGTAAGCTGCCGTTCCTGTATAAGCGCCTTCTCCTTGAATGGTATAGAATTCTTCCATTAAAGGTAACATTTCTCCTTGGTTAACTGCTAATTTTATATCTTCG
>CAVBJB010000103.1:0-6659 GCA_963595625.1 Lachnospiraceae bacterium
GTTCTGAAGCTGTTGCAATTTTAAGACTTGGATTTTCTTGTTTTAAATCTTCAAAAAATATTTTATAAGCGCCTAATGTCATTGCGCCACTTAACAAAGAAATAGTAAATAAGCTCGATAATTTATTCATGGTTTGTTTATATTTTAAATATTTAACACTAAAAGTATTTATATTTTAATAATAGAGAAAACGATTTAACCAATGCTTAACACTTTATAAAGTATATATAAAAATTGTAAATTTGTATATAATAAATTTAAAATGAAATTTAGTTTTTACAAATACCAAGGAACAGGAAATGATTTTGTTATCCTAGATAATCGTACAATGTCTTTTCCCAAAAATGATACCAAACTTATCGAAAAAATTTGTGACAGACGATTTGGCATAGGTGCGGATGGATTAATGCTTTTAGAAAATGCTGAAGGATTTGATTTTAAAATGGTTTATTATAATGCCGATGGAAATGAAAGTACCATGTGTGGTAACGGTGGTAGATGTTTAGTGGCTTTTGCTAAACAATTAAATATTATTAATGAAGAAGCAAATTTTATAGCTGTTGACGGTCCTCATTTTGCTACTATAAATCAGGATAGTAAAGTTGCTTTGCAAATGATAGATGTTTTAGAGATTAATGAGTATGAAAATTATTCCTTTTTAAATACGGGGTCGCCACATCATGTGGAGTTAGTCTCTAACATAGATACTTACCCTGTTAAAGAACAAGGTGCAAAAATTAGATATTCGGATTTGTACGGTAAACCTGGGAGTAACATTAATTTTGTTGAAGAATTAACAGACAATGTTTTTAGACTAAGAACTTATGAGCGCGGCGTAGAGGATGAAACACTTTCTTGCGGTACAGGAGCTACTGCAGTTGCAATAGCTATGTATAATAAAGGTTTGGCAAAAACAACATGTGTTAAATTATTGGTACAAGGCGGGGAACTAGAAGTTCATTTCACTAAAGAAAATTCAATCTATAAAAATGTATTTTTAATAGGTCCTGCTCAGTTTGTTTTTCAAGGTGTTTTGGATATTACTACATTAAATTAACAATATTATATGCTATCAAATCCTGTTGTGACTCTTAGAGCTCTAGAGCCAAGTGATCTAGAATTTTTATATCAAATAGAAAATAATCCTTCTATTTGGCATGTAAGCGGTACTACAACGCCGTATAGCAAATATATATTGAAACAATATTTACAAAATTCTCATTTAGATATATACCAAGCGCAACAATTACGTTTAGCTATAATTTGTAATTCTACTAGTTTAATTGTGGGATTGGTAGACTTGTTTGATTTTTCCCCCAAGGATAAACGTGCAGGTGTTGGTATTGTTATAAGTAATGATGAATTTAAACAAAAGGGATACGCAAAAAATGCCTTACTAATTGTTATAAATTATTGTTTTAAAGTATTAGATTTACATCAAATTTATGCCAATATAGAACAAGATAATTTTCCAAGTTTAAATCTATTTAAACAATTAAATTTTGAATTAATTGGAATTAAAAAACAATGGAATAGACGTGGAAATATCTATATAGACGAAGGATTATATCAACTTATAAATACAACACCCACTGATGAATATTAAAAAAATTATACCGTACGGATCGGTACTTATATTAATTGGAATTTTTGTTTTTGGAATCTTTGCTTATCTAAAAGTATTTACAAGCAATACTACAAATTCAGAAAAAGTTTATGTTTTAATTCCAAGCACTGCTACCTTTGAGTCAGTAAAAGATTCGTTATCAAAGTATGTAAAAAACATGGATAATTTTGTATATGCTGCCGAGGCTAAAGGATATACAAATGCTATAACTCCTGGTCGCTTTGAGATTAAACCTAACATGAATAATTATTCTTTAATAATGTCCTTAGGTCGTAATGTTCCAGTAAAAGTAGCATATAACAATCAGGAAAACTTAGAAAAATTTGCTCAACGTTTAAGCAACCAGTTAGAGCCTTCGGTGCAAGATTTTATTGATGCTTTTACAGATAAAGATTTTTTACAAGAAAATGATTTAACAGCTGATAATGTTTTAGTAGCCTTTATACCAAATACTTTTGAGTTTTATTGGAATACATCAGCCATTAAAGTTAGAGATAAGTTAATTAGAGAATATAAAAAGTTTTGGACAGAGGAGCGTAAAGCAAAAGCAGAAGCTTTAAATTTATCTCCTGCACAAGTCTCGATTTTAGCCTCTATTGTTCAAAAAGAATCAGCTAAAGCAGACGAAAGACCACGAGTGGCTGGTGCGTATTTAAATAGATTAAAAATTGAAATGCCTTTACAAGCAGATCCTACAGTAATATACGCAATTAAAAAGGAAAGTGGTGATTTTGATCAAGTGATAAAAAGAGTTTTTCATAACGATTTAAAATTACAGTCTCCTTATAATACGTATGCTAATTTAGGATTACCTCCAGGGCCAATAACAATGCCAGATATCTCTAGTATAGATGCTGTTTTAAATTATGAAAATCACGATTATATATACTTTTGTGCAAGTGTAGAGCGCTTTGGTTACCATGATTTTACAAAAGATTATAATGAGCATTTAAAAAATGCAGCAAAATATGCTGCTTGGGTTAATCAACAAAATTACACGAGATAACAAAAAAAGGATTAGTTTTACTAATCCTTTTTTTATATCCAACCATTAGCTATATGAAAGAAAAATTTCTTTACCTACTAATATGTATAGGTTTTACAACAACCTACGCACAAACCTTTTCCTCTTTTTTTAAACCCTCAGATTCTTTAAATATACCTAAAAGAAATGCTGTTTTGATAACTGAAAGCGTATTATTAGGAGGTGGTTTGGTACTCTTAAATCAAACTTGGTACAACGATAAGGAAAAAACAAATTTTCATTTTAATAAGGATGAAAATGGATGGGGGATGATGGATAAAGCCGCTCACGGATTTGCAACATATCATTTGACTCGATTTTCTACAGAGGCTTTACAATGGAGTGGAATGTCTAATAACAAAAGTCTGCTTTACGGAACTATATATGGTTTAGGAGCGATAACAGCAAAAGAACTCATGGATGCACATGTTATAGAGTGGGGCTGGAGCTGGTATGACTATGGTTTTAACATAATTGGTTCAGGATTATATGTTGGGCAAGAGTTGTTATGGAAGGAACAAAGAATTCAACCAAAATTTTCGTATAACAATAGTATAAGTAAAGGTGTTGTGACCGAAAATGTTGGAGATAGTTACGGAGAGCGTTTATTTAAAAACTACGATGGACAAACGTTTTGGTTATCTTTCAACTTAAATTCATTTGCCAAAACAACTTATATTCCTAATTGGTTAAACTTTTCAGTTGGTTATGGAGTTGATGGATATTTAGAAAATAGAAATATGACGTTTGTCCCCCAAAAATCTAAAAGTATATATTTAAGCCTAGATGCTGATCTAACCAAAATTAAAACTCAATCACATTTTTTAAGCACACTATTTAGTATTTGTAATACAATAAAAATTCCAGCTCCAACTATAGAATTTAATTCAAAAAGAGGTACGAAAGGACATGTTTTATATTTTTAACAAGATAATTTTTAAGAACTTTTGTAGTAAAATAATGTCTTAAAATATTCTCAAAACATCTAATAAATCAGTATAAGACAAAAAAAATGTGATTTACTAAATTTTTTTATAAAGGTTAATATTGCACATTTTATTGTTTATATTTTAAAATGTATAAGATTAAGGGTAAAATTTTGTTGTTTATATAGAGCAACCCCTATAAAAATAGGGGGGCTTTGTTCTTGAATGCGTTTTTATAAAGTCTTAGTTTTATATTAACTAATTGATTTTCAGGGTTTGATATTTTTTTGTATCTTTGCAGAGGAAATTTCAAGAAGGTGACAGCGCTTGAGAAATCAATATATATGATAAAAAAATCGACGTTTGTAGTTACTACCGTAGTATTAGCTTCATTATTTTCAACAGGGTTTTCTGATATTAATAATGTTGAAACAGTTAAACTTGATGGTTTTCATTTGACAGAATCTGAAGTTTATGATTACAGTGTACCTGCAGTAGAAGAGACAGAAAAAACATTTTATGCACTACCTTTTACAGGTAAATCGTTCATAGCTTTTAAAGAAGCTTTGGCATTTAAAGAATCCATGGGGCTATATCATTTAGTAAATAGTTATGGTTACATGGGTAAATATCAATTTGGTAAATCTACCTTAAAAACGATAGGGATTGATAACCCTTCTAATTTTTTAAAGGACCCTGTTTTACAAGAAAAAGCTTTTAAAGCTTTAATGTCTAAAAACAAATGGGAACTTCAAAATGAAATTAAACGTTATGAGGGTAAAGTAGTATCAGGTATTAAAATCACAGAATCAGGATTATTAGCAGCTGCACATTTAGGTGGTGCAGGATCAGTTAAAAAGTTTTTAAGAACTGGTGATGCTTTTGAGGATGGTTACGGTACCTCTATTAAAACCTACCTTAAACGTTTTGGAGGTTATGATACCTCTAATATTGTAGCAAATAAAAACGCTAAAGTTAAGTTATAAAAAAAGTCGAATCCGTTTAGGATTCGACTTTTTTATTTGAATTTATGTATTACAAAGATACATGGTCTTTTATGTAAATCTACTTTTATTTTTTTCCATTGTGCTGCAGTAGCTGTTTTAATGTACTCTGTAGGCAATGTAATATCACAAGCTACACAAATATGTGTATTGGGTTGTAAAGTACCAACAAGGTCCTCTAAAATGTTGTTGTTTCTGTAAGGAGTTTCAATAAATATTTGCGATTGACTTCTATCAAAAGATAATTTTTCAAGTCTTTTCAGTTCTTGTTTTTTATCAGATTTATCAATAGGCAAATACCCATTAAAAGCAAAACTTTGTCCGTTCATGCCAGAGGCCATCATCGCTAATAATATAGAAGATGGACCAACTAACGGTATTACTTGTATTCCGTTTTCGTGTGCAAGTTTTACAACAACAGCTCCAGGGTCAGCAACCCCTGGGCATCCTGCATCACTCATTAAGCCCATGTTTTTTCCTTCTAATAAGGGTTGGATAAAACTCCTAACTTCCTTCTCGTCTGTGTGTTTATTTAATTCAAACAAATTTAATTCAGACTGAATTTTAGATGGATTTATAGCTTTTATAAATTTTCTAGCGGCTTTACTGTTTTCTACAACGTAATCGTTAATAAAATCCATAGTTCTAGAAACAGTACTCGGTAAAACATCATTAGGATCGTTATCTCCTAACATAACCGGTAATAAATATAATTTTCCTTTTAATGCATTTTCCATCTTATACTTTTTCTTTATAATATTCTTGCATTTGGTCTAGTAATATTTCATAATCTTCATGAATATGAATTATATCAAAATGTTCCAGTGCAAGTAACCCTGTATCTACACAACCTTTTAAAAAGGTTAATAATGGGGTATAATAGTTGTCGATATTTAAAAAACCAATAGGTTTGTGTAACTGTTTTACTTGAGCTAATGTAAGTACCTCAAATATTTCCTCAAAAGTACCAAAACCTCCTGGTAAAGCAATAAAACCTTCTGCTAGTTCCATCATCTTGTATTTACGCTCACTCATGGTTTGTGTAATAACAAGATTTGTAATGTTTGGATTAGCAACTTCTTTGTCAACTAAAAACTGTGGCATTACACCGTAAACATTTCCGCCAAGTTTCATTGTTTCTTCTGCAACAATACCCATGATACCCACTTTGGCACCGCCGTAAACTATATCAATATTTTTTGAAAATAGATATTGAGCTAAATTTTTTGCTTGTTGGGCGTAAACTTCTTTGTTACCTAATTTAGATGCACAATATATAGCAACTGATTTCATGATTGTAAAAGTATTAAAAATAAAAAAAGAACGCCGAATAATTAAGCGTTCTTTAAGTTATGTATGATTTTGTCGCAGGCTGCATCTAACATGTTGTAAACATTTTTAAAACCATCCTCTACTCCATAATATGGATCTGGAACATCAAGGTTTTGATCCGGGAAAATCTCGTTTAAAATTAATTTTACTTTGTTTTTAGCTTCTAGGTTAGGTGCTAATTGTAAAACATTTTCTAAGTTGGATTTATCCATTACATAGATCAAATCAAAAGTTTTAAAATCATCTACATTAAATTGTCTTGCACGCTGCTTGGAAATATCAATTCCGTTTTGTTTTGCAACTGCTATCGATCTATTGTCTGGTTTTTCGCCCGCATGCCAACCTCCTGTACCTGCAGAATCTACTACAATTGCATCTTCTGGATTTATTTTAGATTCTAAAATTCCTTGTGCAAGTGGTGAGCGGCATATGTTACCTAAACAAACCATTAAGACTTTCGTGCTCATATTACATCGAAAGTCTTAGTTTAATATCGTCTGCGTATTTTTTAAATTGCTTGTCTGTTTCAATTAAATTATCCACAGTTTTACAAGCGTGTAATACGGTAGCGTGATCACGATCCCCAATTTGAGCTCCAATACTTGCTAACGAATTTTTAGTGTATTTTTTGGCAAAGAACATAGCCAGTTGTCTAGCTTGAGCAATTTCTCTTTTTCTAGATTTAGATTTTAAAACATCAATATCGATATTAAAATAATCTGATACTGCACGTTGAATTAAATCTA
>CAVBJB010000104.1:0-6635 GCA_963595625.1 Lachnospiraceae bacterium
CATAAAAACACTAAATTAATTTACGAGACTAGGGTTTATAAATATTATTTTAAGAAAAAATCTTATTATTTTTTATTCTTTAATTTTTTTCTGTCATTATAGGTCATTAATAGGATATAAAATAGTGTAAAGAAAACTGTTTTGAATATAATTGATCCATAATCAATTTCTTTACGATCAAAATATTCAAACATAAACATTATTAATCCAAATGGAATTGCTCCTACTAAACCTAAAATTATATTCTTTTTTATCATGCTTATATTATTTTGGAGTTGTTTTATAGTTTACAAAAATTAAATTAACAAATATATTTGTTAAATAATAAGCAAATGTAAGGATTTAAATACAAAAATTTGAATTTATTTAATATAAAGAGAGAATTACTGCTTGTTTTTGCGTTAGTGGGTGACGCATTGTTTGAGCTCTTTTAAGCTGTAGTGAAACGGAGGCTTAAAAAGCGAGTGCAAAACACACGACCGCTAAAAAACGACGATAGGAGTTTTTGTGGCGGGAACGCCCTTACTTTTTTAAATAATAAATCTTATTTTTGCAGAAAAATTGAGCGATGAATATTAAACTTTTAGCCATTGGGAAAACGGACAATAAGGCTTTACAAACTTTGATAGACGATTATACCAAGCGTTTGGGATTTTATGTAAAGTTTGATTTGGAGGTGATTCCGGATATAAAAAACGTTAAGAATTTAAGCGAAAAACAACAAAAGGAAAAAGAGGGTGAACTTATTTTAAGTAAGATTGGGCCTACAGATCAGTTGATTTTGTTGGATGAGAATGGAAAAGAATTTAGCTCGGTTGGTTTTGCTGATGATTTGCAAAAAAAGATGAATTCTGGTATTAAAACGCTTGTTTTTGTTATTGGCGGTCCTTACGGTTTTAGTGAGGAGGTTTACAAGGCAGCAAAAGGGAAAATCTCGTTGTCACGCATGACGTTTTCTCACCAAATGGTGCGTTTGTTTGTAATTGAACAAATTTACCGTGGGTTTACAATTTTAAGAAACGAGCCTTACCACCATCAATAAAAAAAGTGGTTTTAATAAACCACTTCTATTGTTGATATGTGCACATTTTCTTGTTTTATTTTGGCTAAGTTTAACTTGGTTTGCAGGTATTTATTGAAAGTTAAATTCTCGTCGAAAGCTAAATAAATAGTGACTTTATCTTGTGGGAAGTTTTCTTTCAAATACTCGGCAATTGTTTGGTTTTTTAACAACTTTTCGTTTACAAATAAAAGCCCTTCTCGGGTTACTTTAACATCTAACTTTTCTGCATTTTGCTCCATTTGCAAACTAGCGTCTTGGTAGCTTACTTTGGTAAAGGGCATATAAGCTACTTGTTTGGTTAAGGTGTCCATGTAGGTATAGTAATTGCTTAATACTTTACCTTCTGCCTTTTTAATTTTTTTGTCCTGAAGTCTTTGTATTTCTGGGATTACAAGTTTTAACGGCAAGCGCTTGTCCACCTCAAAAATCCATTCGGTTTGTGTTATTATTCCTTTATCCTTTACTTCTATCTGCGGATTATTGTCTTTTTCTTGATATAAAAATGTAACGGGTGTAAAATTAGTTACCTCGGTTTGCAAAGATATGTCAGACTGTGGTACAAATACCTTTTGCTCTTGGCAAGATACTATTGCTAAGGTTAGTATTGCGGCTATTTTTTTATACATGATACGTTTGTTTTACAAGTTTAATAGTTTCTATAGCTTCTTTAACGTCGTGGGCACGTAGTAATTGTGCTCCGTTAAGTAAAGCAATGGTATGTAGAACGCTCGTACCGTTAAGAGCTTGTTGTGGCGTAGTTTCTAAAAATTTATAAATCATAGATTTTCTAGAAAGCGCCGCTAAAACCGGATATCCCAATTGCTGGAAAAGGCTTAACTTTTGTAAAACTTCGTAATTTTGATCGATGGTTTTAGAGAATCCAAATCCTGGATCGATGATAATATCTGAAATTTGATACTGATTTGCAGCGGCCACACGCTCTGAGAAGTAATAAATCATTTCCTTTACTACATCGTTATATTGGGTTAAATCCTTCATGGTTTGGGGCGTGCCACGCATGTGCATCATGATATAGGGCGCTTTATGTTGACCTACAACCTCCAACATTTGCTCGTCTAACAATCCGGCTGAAATATCGTTTATAATAGTGGCTCCCATTTGCAGGGCGTGATCCGCTACTTTAGCACGAAAGGTGTCTATAGAAAATATAGCGGCAGGAAAATGGTTTACTAACTGCTCTAAAACCGGTAGCAAGCGTTGTAGCTCTTCTTGCTCGGTTACAAATTTAGCATCGGGCCTAGAGGAATACGCTCCAACGTCTATAATTGCAGCGCCTTGTTGCAACATTTTCTCAGTTTGATTTAAAAATTCTGCATCTGACTTGTAATTTCCTCCGTCAAAAAAAGAATCTGGAGTTATATTTAAAATCCCCATAACTTTGGGAGAATCCAAATTAAGTAAGGTTCCTTTGCAATTAATATTCATTTGTTAATTTATTAGTCCTATTCTTATGTAGTCTTTGTATATCGTGATGAAAATCGTTACTTTTGAAAAAAGTTGAAACAAATATACGTAATGAATAACACATCTTTAGAATATGATAAGGTAATAAAAGTGTGCCGCGATTTATATACCAAAAAATTACACGACTACGGTCCGGCTTGGCGCGTGCTACGTTTACCCTCATTAACAGATCAGATATTTATTAAAGCGCAACGCATTAGGAGTTTACAAGAAAATAGCCAGCGTATGGTTGACGAGGATGAATCGTCAGAATTTATAGGAATTATAAATTACGCTATTATGGCTTTAATTCAGTTAGAAATAGGTGTGGCTAACACGCCAGATTTAGATCCTGAAGTGGCTACAAAAAAATACGACGAAAAAGTGGCTTTAACAAAAGCCTTAATGGAAGCTAAAAATCATGATTACGGGGAGGCTTGGCGCGATATGCGAGTAAGCAGCCTTACGGATTTAATTTTCCAGAAGGTTTTACGCGTTAAACAAATTGAAGATAATAAAGGTAAAACCTTAGTGTCTGAAGGGATCGATGCTAATTACCAAGACATGATTAATTACGGTGTATTTGCTTTAATACACTTAGGATTTGCTAAATAACCCCTAACCCAAAAACTTATGAAAGCATTAGTTAAATTTTCTCAATACGTAGTTGGGATTTTGTTTATAATTTCTGGATTAATTAAATTAAATGATCCGGTAGGTTTTTCTTTTAAATTAGAAGAATATTTTTCTGAGAGTGTTTTAAACTTACCTTTTTTAGTTCCTTTAGCTTTAGCAATTGCTGTATTTGTAGTGATTTTTGAAGTGGTTTTAGGAATTGCTTTATTATTAGGATACAAAATTAAAGCCGTAGCTTGGATGCTATTTGCTATGATTTTATTTTTTACATTCTTAACCTTTTATTCGGCATACTTTAATAAAGTAACAGATTGTGGATGTTTTGGTGATGCATTAAAACTAACACCATGGCAATCCTTTACAAAAGATGTTGTTTTATTAGTGTTTATTTTAATCATACTAGCAGGAACAAAGTATATTAAACCTGTTTTAGATAACGTGCAAGGTCTGTTTTCTATTTTTATGGGATACACCGCTTGTATATTTATTGCATATTACGTTTTAAACCATCTCCCTATTATAGACTTTAGAGCTTATAAAATAGGAACTGATATTAAAAAAGGAATGACAATTCCGGAGGGTGCACCTAAGGATGAGTATAAAGTTTCTTACGTATATAAAATTAATGGAGTTGACACACCCGTGTCTTATGATGAATTAATGGCTGGAAAATTACCAGAAGATGCAGAATTTGTATCGAGCGACACGCAGTTAATTAAAAAAGGATATGAGGCTCCTATTCATGATTTTTCTATAGAAAAAGAGGGGGAAGATTTTACGGAAGAAATTTTAGCAGCAGATAAAGTATTACTTTACGTAATGTACAATATCGAAAAATCTGACGAAGAGGCTTTGGTTGAATTAGTTGATTTTACAACACAAGCACAAAAATCAGGTTATAGAGTTTTAGCTCTTTCTGCATCTAGCGAGGAGGTATTGGCTAAATACAAAAAAGATTTTAAATTAAATTTTGACTTTTATTTTTGTGACGGGACAACTCTTAAAACTATTGAGCGCGCAAACCCAAGTATTGTAGTTCTTAAAAAAGGAATTATTGTAGATAAAAGACATTTTAACGATTTAAAAAAGGTAAACCTTTAATCAGTTTTAATTTTTGATACGCTATTTATTAAAAAAACTGTCCTATGCCCTACTTACTCTATTTGGAGTAGTAACGGTAATTTTCTTTTTGTTTAATGTACTGCCTGGAGATCCCGCTCGAATGATGTTGGATCAAAACGAAAATTCAGAACAATTAGCTATAATTAAAAAGAAGTTAGGTTTTGATAAGCCATTAAGTACGCAATATGCATATTACTTAAACGACTTATCTCCTATTTCTTTACATAGTACAAAAGTAGAGGATTACACATTTTTAAATCCTGACAAATACAACGTAGCTTTTAAAATACCCTTTGGTGCTACAGATTTGGCTGTAAAAACGCCCTATTTAAGAGAGAGTTTTCAGAAATCCGGTAAAAAAGTAACAACCATTATAGCAGATACTTTACCTAACACCATTGTTTTAGCTTGCTTTGCTATTTTAATAGCTATAGTTATAGGCGTATTTTTAGGAATTATTTCCGCTTTAAAAAAAGATACATTTTGGGACAGAATAATAGCTGTAATCAGCACGTTAGGCATGAGTATCCCATCCTTTTTTAGTGCTATTTTATTTGCTTTTATTTTTGGATATGTTTTACACCCGTTTACCGGTTTAAACATGACTGGAAGTTTAATTGAAATAGATGATTTAGGAGAAGGAAAACACATTGCGTGGAAAAATTTAGTACTACCAGCAATTGTTTTAGGAATTCGACCTTTAGGCGTTGTAATACAATTAATGCGAAATTCTTTATTAGAGGTTTTAAGTTTTGATTACATACGAACAGCAAAAGCAAAAGGCCTTTCTAAAAATCAAATAATATACAAACATGCGCTTAAAAATGCCATGAATCCGGTGATAACAGCTTTATCAGGTTGGTTTGCCTCTATGCTAGCAGGAGCCGTTTTTGTTGAATTTATATTTGGATGGAATGGACTTGGTAAAGAAATTGTAGATGCTCTTAATACCTTAGACCTACCTGTTATTATGGGATCGGTATTAATAATTGCAACAACTTTTATAATTATAAATATTTTGGTAGATGTGCTTTATGCTTATTTAGACCCAAAAATTAAATTAGAATAACATGAAAAAAACACTTATTCTTTTAAGTTTTATTCTTTTAAGTGCAACAAGTTTTGCACAACAAAAGTTTAATACAGAAGCTTTAGACTATAAAATGGAACTTTTAAATGGTAAAAATCAAACCTTTAAAAAAGTGCTTCAAAAATACAAAGGTAAAAATGTATTGATAGATGTTTGGGCGTCTTGGTGTCCAGACTGTATTAAAGGTTTACCAAAGGTTAAAGAATTACAGCAACAATTTCCCGAGGTTGTATTTTTATTTATCGATATGGATAAAACTACGGATAAATGGAAAGCAGCAATCGATAAATATGAACTTAAAGGAGAACATATTTACGCTGAAGGCGGGATGAAAAGTGAATTTGGTAAAGCCATTACTTTAGATTGGATTCCTAGATACATGCTTGTAAACAAAAAAGGAGAAATCCTTGTTTTTAAAGCAATCACTGCAGACGATGCTAACCTTATTACTACCCTAAATACGCTTAAATAATGGCTCAAAAAATTGTAGCTGGTAACTGGAAAATGCATAAAAATGCAACAGAAACAGCAAAATTATTAAACGAACTGATCGAAAAATTACCGCAAACCAATGCTCAAGTAATTGTTGCACCTACGTTTGTCAATTTATCTCAAGCGGTTGAGTTAACTAAAAATACAGCTATAAAAGTTGCCGCTCAAAATATGCACCAAGCGGAAGCTGGAGCTTATACTGGAGAAATTTCTGCATCTATGTTAACTTCTGTAGGAGTTAATACCGTTATCTTAGGTCACTCTGAGCGCAGACAATTTTTTGGTGAAACAGATGGTAATTTAGTTTCTAAAGTAGATACGGCAATCAACCATAACATGATGGTTTTATTTTGTATTGGAGAGCAATTAGCGGACCGTACAAAAAACAATCATTTTAATGTAGTAGAATACCAACTGCGCGATGGGTTATTCCATTTAGAAAAAGCTCATTGGAAAAATATAGTAATTGCTTATGAACCGGTTTGGGCTATTGGAACAGGTGAAACTGCCTCGCCAGAACAAGCGCAAGAAATGCACGCATACATCAGAAGTGTGATTGCAAAATCTTACGGTCAAGACTTAGCTAATAGCGTATCCATTCTATATGGGGGAAGCGTAAAAGCCTCTAATGCTAAAGAAATTTTTAGCCAGCCTGATGTAGATGGAGGTTTAATTGGTGGAGCTGCTTTAATTGCTGAAGATTTCATCTCAATTATTCAAGCTATTTAATTAAAATATATAGAAAAGAATCAAAACGCGCTATTGTAT
>CAVBJB010000105.1:0-6632 GCA_963595625.1 Lachnospiraceae bacterium
CAAACCATGGGGTTTGTGTACACGTAAGTTTGTTTTGTAAAGCTTTTAATAAAGACATAAAATCCCAAACTGCAAAAACATGACCTTCTAGAAAAGCATTTAAATCCTGAATGTCTTTTATTTGTTTATATAAGGGATGTTGTAAAAGTTGATCTTTTAAAACTTGTATTACGGAATTTACACGTTGAATTTCTTTCATTTTAAGAGGGGATTAGTTAAAACTGGTACAAAAATAAAAAAGCCTCGTTAGTATAACGAGGCTTTTATAGTATTTATGATACGTTTTGTAAAATTAATATTACTTAAATGCATTAAATCCTGTAACATCCATCCCTGTAATTAATAAATGGATATCATGAGTACCTTCGTACGTGATTACAGATTCAAGGTTCATGCTATGACGCATGATTGAATATTCTCCAGTAATCCCCATACCTCCAAGCATTTGACGTGCCTCACGAGCTATATTAATAGCCATGTGTACGTTGTTACGTTTTGCCATAGAGATTTGAGCAGATGTTGCTCTACCCTCATTACGTAAAACACCTAAACGCCAAGTTAAAAGTTGTGCTTTCGTAATTTCTGTAATCATCTCAGCTAACTTTTTTTGTTGCAATTGGAACGCTCCAATAGGTTTACCAAATTGTTCGCGCTCTTTACAATAGCGTAAAGCAGTGTCGTAACAATCCATAGCTGCCCCAATAGCTCCCCAAGCAATACCATATCGTGCAGAATCTAAACAACCTAGTGGTGCACCTAATCCTGATTTATTTGGAAGAAGATTTTCTTTAGGAACTTTTACATTGTCAAAAATTAACTCTCCGGTAGCTGAAGCACGTAGTGACCATTTGTTGTGTGTTTCTGGCGTTGTAAATCCTTCCATACCGCGTTCAACAATTAACCCGTGTATTCTACCTTCTTCATTTTTAGCCCAAACTACTGCAATGTCGCAGAAAGGAGCATTAGAGATCCACATTTTAGCACCGTTTAAAAGGTAATGGTCTCCCATGTCTTTAAAATTCGTAATCATACCTCCTGGGTTAGATCCGTAATCTGGTTCTGTTAAACCAAAACTACCAATCCACTCCCCTGTGGCTAATTTAGGTAAGTATTTGTTGCGTTGCTCCTCGTTTCCGTATTTCCAAATAGGGTACATTACCAATGAGGTTTGTACTGAAGATGTTGAACGGATCCCTGAATCGCCACGCTCTATTTCTTGCATAATTAATCCGTAAGAAATTTGATCTAAACCGGCACCGCCGTATTGCTCTGGAATGTAACATCCAAAACCTCCAATTTCTCCTAAGCCTTTTACTAATTGCTTAGGAAATTCTGCACGTTGCGCAAAATCCTCGATTACGGGAGATACTTCTTTTTTAACCCATGCACGGGCTGTATCTCTAATTAGTTTATGTTCGTCTGTTAATAAATCGTCTAGTAAGTAGTAGTCTGGAGCTTGAAATAAATCCGCTTTCATTGTATGTAGTTTGTTAGTTTGTTTGCAATTATTTGTAGTATAAAAATAGACATTTATTTGAGATTTTAAAATTTAATTTGTGTTTGGCGCAGCGCGTTAGGGATTGGAGTTTTGTTTGAGCTCTTTTTACGCGTAATGAAATGGAGCGTAAAAAAGCGAGTACGAAAAGCCCGACCCTTAGAAAACGACGTTAGGAGTTTTTGTGAGGGTAACGCCATAAAAAAACAGAACCTTTGGCTCTGCTTTGTTTACATGTTTAGGTAGAAATCTTTTGTGAGTTCTATATATTCTGGCGTGTAGTTGTGGCGCTCGATCTCGATCACTAACTCGTTGATTAGTGGGTTTTGTTGGATTCGGGTAAAGGCTAATAGGCTGCGTTTTACCTCGGTGTTTGGATTGCCTTTTACACGTGTAATTTTTAAAGGGAAAAGTCCTACGGATTGTGCTAATTGTATGAAACTTTCCTCCTCTTTAAAGGGGATGATTACGGCAAAGATTCCGTTTTGTGAGAGCAGGGCTTGTGAGCATTCTATAAGCTGGTCAAAAGGTAGGGCTTCTTGAAAACGGGCTTGGTCGCGTTGTGGGTTTCCTGAGGAATAGTTTTCCGAATAAAAGGGTGGGTTGGATACTATTAGGTCGTATTCTTCTTGTTCTTCAAAAAGTTCGTCTGTGTATTCTTCTAGGTCTGCGTGGTAACAAAATACGCGATCTCCCCAAGGTGAGGCTTCAAAGTTTTCTACGCATTCCTCGTAGGCTTCTTCGTCTATTTCTATGGCATCTATTTGTTCTGCAGTTGAGCGTTGGGCTAGCATTAATGAGATGAGTCCGGTACCTGCGCCAATGTCTAGGATATTGTAGGGGTTGTTTATTAGCGGTACCCAGGCTCCAAGTAGTACGCCGTCTGTACCTACTTTCATGGCGGTGCGCTCTTGTTTTATATTGAATTGTTTGAATTGAAACATTTGGATTTTTTTTTTCAAAGGTACGTAAAATGAAAAAGAGATTAAGTTTCCTTAATCTCCTTTTAATCTTCTAGGTATAAATCAACCAACCCGGGTGGGGTATTTAGGATGACTTGTTTGTTTTCTCGGTCTATGGATACTATAAAATGGTCTACCATTGGAACAAGAATTTCTTTATCTCCGTTACTAATTTCGAAAAGAGGCTGAGCGTTACGATCGTTAACACCTTGCATAATCCCGATAACTCCTAGACGCTCGTCTACAGCTTTAAAGCCAACAATTTCATGGTAATAAAATTTGTTGCCCTCTAGCTTAGGAAGCATTGAAAGAGGTAAATATACACCGCAGCCCATCACTTGATCGGCGTCTTCTTCAGTTTCAATATCTTCGAACTTGATACGTAGAAAATCGTTTTTGTGTAAAGCAGATTTTTCTATAAAAAAAGGAATCAAGTCCTTGTTTCTTTCAACAAAGACTGATTCCAAATTTTCGTATAAGTGAGGCTCATCGGTATCAAGATACATAAGAACCTCTCCTTTGAAACTAAATTTTTTCGCGATTTTACCTAAATAAAAACAATCTTTTTTACGCATAAATCGCTAGTTAAATTATGCTTCAGTTTCTTCAGTAGTTTCTTCAGTAGCTGGAGCTTCTTCAGTAGCAGCAGCGGCAGCAGCAGCAGCTTTTTCAGCAGCAGCAGCAACACGTTTAGCGTTAACTTCTTTTTCAGCTTGTAAAGCAGCAGCTTTAGCAGCAGCTTTGTTATCAGCTAAACCAGTAGCTTTAGCAGCAACTTTGTTAGCTTTCTCTTCAACCCACGCGTTGAATTTTTCAGCAGCAGTCTCAGCAGAGATAGCACCTTTACGAACTCCAGTCTCTAAGTGGTGTTTTAATAACACACCTTTGTAAGAAAGGATTGCTCTAGCAGTATCCGTTGGTTGAGCACCGTTGAATAACCATTTAACAGCAGCATCAACGTTTAAGTCGATAGTTGCAGGGTTAGTGTTAGGATTGTAAGTTCCGATTTTTTCTAAGAATTTACCATCTCTTTTAGCGCGTGCATCAGCAGCTACTACCCAGTAAAAAGGTTTTCCTTTTTTACCGTGTCTTTGTAATCTAATTTTTACTGACATAATCTAATTGATTAAATTTTGAGGTACCCGACCTCGGTTTATATTTAAGGTGCAAATATAGAAAAAAATTGTGAAAGAAAGGTTACTTACCTTAAAAAACATGTATTTATCAATTTTGAAGCTTTTTTATTTAGAACGCTTCAGTTTTTAAAGAATTATGAAAAAAAGTCAATATATTTTTCCGTTAATGAATGTTAAAAACTTACATATATGTTAAATAGTATAAAATCAAAAAAAACATAAAATAAAATAACAAAACAAGGGTTAATTTATTAATACACAATAGTTTTAAGGAAAATATCATTTTGTCTTAAATGAATATATTTTTGTCTTGCTATTTTTTACCGACAATGTGATTTTTTTATCAATTTTGCACTGAAATTTAATTAATAAAATGTACGCAGATACTAAGAGTAAATCCGTTTACTCCGCTTTAAATTTACTATTTTTTAGTATACTCCCCATTTGTGGAACTCTACAAAGTGTAAATGCTCAGGAACGAGTAGTGCTGAATCTAGAAAAAACTTTAGAATTAGCAAAAGAACAAAATTTGCAAATTAAAAGTGCAGAGATTGATCACCATATAGCGTTAGAGGATATACGCGAAGTTAAAGAGGAAAGATTACCAAATGTTCAGTTACATGCTTTATACTCTAGAGTAACTAATATATCTGAATTTCAAGAAGGGATAAAGCACAAACCTACGGTTACAAGAATTAATCCAGAAATTTACGATTTAACTTCTAATTTTAATGTTCCTATATACAACGGGCGTAAAATTAACAATCATATAAAAATTGCCAAATTAGCCGCAGAGATTGCGCATTTACAAAAAGGCGAAACTACAAATACTATATACTTGCATGCTGCCGAAATGTTTTTAGAAGTTTGTAAACTGCAGGAACTTCAAAAATTAATTTCCGAAAGTATTTTAGAAGAAAAAGATCGTTTAAGAGAAGTAACCGTATTACATGAAAAAGGGGTTGTCACTAAAAACGAAATACTAAGAGCGGAATTACAATTATCACAAAGAGAATTCCAGTATCTTACCAATACTAAAAATATAAATGTTTTAAAGGACGAGTTAAAAACAATTCTTCAACTGCCTTTAAATACAGAGCTTGAAATAGAAGAGCAAAGCATTGCTAGCGAAAGTACAGAATTAAAAAGTTACGCTGATTTAAAAAATTACGCAAACCAAAACGAATCTGTTTTAATTTCTAAGGAGCTATTAAAAATAAAAGAACTTGAATTAAAAAATGTAAAAAGTAATTATTTACCAAAAATTCAAGGATTTGGACATTACGGTTTTAAATATCCTAACTATATGTTCTTCCCCCCTACTAATTACTTATATACATTTGGACAAATAGGAATAGAGGCTACTTGGGACTTATCATCTTTATATAAAAACAGAATTAAAGTACAAACAGCAAAAAATAAAGTACATAAGCAGGAAGTTGAAAATAAAATCTTAACAGATAAAGTTGATAATTTAATTTTTAGACAATATGCTGAATACAATGACTTATTAGAAAAAGTAGAAGTTACAGAAAAGGCTGAAAAACTAGCAGAAGAAAATCACCGAATTGTAAGTTTAAAGTATTTGAACCAGATGGTACTTATTACCGAAATGATGGATGCAGACAATAATAAATTGAAAGCAAAGTTCGATGTAATACAAAATCGAATTGAAATTTTACAAAAGAAATACGAAATCTTACACACTACCAATCTAATTTCTCAACACTAAATAACCAAAAACGATGCAAACAGAAAAAAAATTCCTATCGTTTACAACATTAACAAACCTATTTGCTATTGCAATTGTTATAGCAGGAATTGGTTTTGGAATTTGGTTTTTAAACTACCACAATTCTAACGAAGAAACTAACGATGCACAAATTGAACAATATATAACTCCTATAATGTCCAGAATACCAGGGCATATTAAAGAAATTAGATATGAAGAAAACCAATTTGTAAAAAAAGGGGATACCTTAATTGTAATAGAAGACGCTGAATATAGAGCCTTATATTTTAAAGCTAAAGCAGAATATGAGAATGCAATAATGAATGAAAAAGTTGAAGAAAAAAATGTGGTTACTACACAAAATTCAACTATTACAAGAAAGGCTCAATTAGAGGAAGCAAAATCTAAAGTTTGGCAATTAGAATTAGATTATAAAAGATACAAAGATTTAGTTACTAAAGATGCTGCACCTGCTCAAAAACTCGAACAAGTTGAGGCTGAATACAAAGCAGCATTAGCCCATTTACATGAAATTGAATCTGAAATTAATTCTGCAAATTTTGCTACAGAAGCTGTTAAAGCTAAAGTACCTATGATGAATGCTGTGGTTGAATCCAAAAAAGCAGCTTTGGATAATGCTGCTTTATACTATTCATATACAGTTATTACAGCTCCTTATGATGGATATGTAGGCAAAAAAACAATCCAGCCAGGACAACTTATAAAAGCAGAACAACCATTAGTTTCAATGGTATCTGAGGAAAAGTGGGTGATTGCAAACTTTAAAGAAACCCAATTTGGAGAATTAAATTTAAATCAAGAAGTTTCATTTAAAGTAGATGCATTCGGAAATAAAAAATTTAAAGGAGTAATTGAATCTTTTTCACCGGCTTCCGGGGCACGTTTTTCTTTATTACCTCCAGATAATGCTACAGGGAACTTTATTAAAATTGAACAACGTATACCTGTACGAGTAAAAATTTTAGGATCTGCAGAGGATTTAGCAACATTAAGAGCGGGAATGAATGTGACCGTTACAGTGGCAAATAAATAATGAAAACACAAGATATATTTAAAAGTTGGGTTCCTACTTGGATGGTTGTTGTTGTAGGTGTTTTTTGTATGATGCACTGTATGATTTTACTTGGTGTATATACATCTAACGCAACGTATGCGGCCAGCTTTTTAGATATAGAGCCCGAAGATTTACAATTTGCTATGAGTATTACTTATGGAACATTTTTATGTACCATAATGATTGAAGGTAGATTGTTTAAATACTTCCCTACGAAAAAATACTTGGTTGC
>CAVBJB010000106.1:0-6592 GCA_963595625.1 Lachnospiraceae bacterium
CGGAAAGCCCGACGCGTAGAAAACGACGGTAGGAGTTTTTGTACGGGGAACGCCCTTATTTGCTTTTTGTAGATTTTTTATTGTAATATTGCGGTCGGAAAATTAGTACTTTATGAGGTTTATTTTTGTTTTTGGGTTAGGTGTATTTTTGAATTTAGCGAGCTGTCAGTTTACGGATAAGCCTCTGGATACTGAATTTGTAGCGGACAATGATTTTGTGGAGGATGTACCTGATAGTGATTTTATGAGGTATGTGGGGTCTTTACAGTCTATTAAATTGCCTTTTGTACATACTACGGAGGAGGATACTAGGTTTAGTAAGTTTCCTAAGATTTCTGGGCAATACGACAAGGTTTTGTTTGAACAGTTTAAATGTGAGGATGCAGTTAGACCTTTGGGTGTTTTGTTTAAATCTGCCTCTTTGGTTGGTATTTTAGATTTGGCTGAGGCGGAATGGGATTTTATTCCGGTACTTACGGTATATGATTTGTATGGTAAGGTTGTAGACCAATCGTATATTTATGAGGTTACGGGTGATGATATGGGCTACTCGGCACGTGAGTATTTAACTATTGAAGCAGATACGCAGTTTACGGTTGTGGACAGTATTAAGAAGTGGAGGTTAAATGCGGATGAAACAGATGTGGTACCAGGGAGTCAGGAAAAGGAATCGAGAACTCGAGTTTTTACGATTACGGATTCGGGAAAAATAAAGATAAAAGAATTGTAAGAGAGGCGTTTGCTTCTCTTTTTTTTTATAAAAAAAATCCCCTTTATTGCTAAAGGGGACTTGGTTGTCTTATTTTTTGATAAGATGGGTTTGTAACTTGATTTCGTTGTTTTGTTTTATAACTACGATATAACTGCCGGCTGGCCAATTATACGTTGGTATTACATTGTTGGTTAACGAAGTTACTTTTGCTTGATGAACTTTGATTCCGATCATGTTATAAACTTCTAGGAATGTAGGTTCTGTAATGTCTAACTCTTCTATTTTTGCTGTTGTAGCGTTTGTAGTTGGGTTAGGGTAAAGTGTAATTATTGGTACATCTATAATTAAGGTTTCAGCACAACCTCTTGGTATAGTTACGGCTCTATCGTAAGTACAAGAGACACCATAAGTGATATTTGATGCCGATAATGTGTAAGTTAAATTAGTTACAAAAGTATTTGGATAATACATTATCGGAATAATATTAGCACTATTAGGTGTTAATGTAATTGTGTTTGGTACAAAAACGCCATATGGTGATTGCAAGTTTACTGTTAAATTATAGTTGTATTGGTTTTGAATTCCTAAATCAAACAAATAATACATGGCTTGATTTCTAGGTTTTTCGCACTTAATAAATCTTAAATCATATTCTACAAAACATTCTCTAAATCTACAACTATCTGGAATTTCCGTTTTACTATTATATTCACATCTTACGAAATTTACTAAGTTCTCGAAAATTACAGAGTAATAAACGACTCCTGCGAATGATGCATTAGGGTAGAAAATTACTTGATTTGTCGAACTTGTATTAGCTAGTATATTCACTGGATTTGGAGTAAATATTCCCTGATTTGATTGTAAAAATGCACTTAAATCAAAACCATACGTGTTGTTTACATTTAAATCGAAAATAAAGTAAATTCCTTTTTTATCTCTTTTACAATCAATGAATTTTAAATCGAAATCAACTTTACACTCTTCTGTTTTACAATCTAAAGGTAATTTAGTTCTATGATCATATTCGCAACGTACTCTATAGTCTAAATTCTCGAAAGTAACAGAATACTGTAAAACTCCTGAGAAAGCCCCATTCGGGTAGAATACGATTTGAGTTGTAGTATTTGAATTTGCAGAAATTAAGGCCGTATTTGGTACAAACACTCCTTGATTTGTTTGTAGGAAAGCGTTTAGGTCAAATCCTTGAGGATTATAAACATTAAAATCTAGCACATAATATAATTCTCCGTTTCTATCGTAAGCACAGCTAATGTATTTAAAATCGAATTTAACATCACAACCTTCAAACTCACAATCAGTAGGTAATTCTATTCTACCTTTACCTTCACATTTAACTTGATAAACCGCATTTTCAAAAGTTACATAGTAATTTAAAATACCCGTAAATGATGTATTTGGGTAAAATAAAACTTGAGCAGTAGTGCTTGCGTTTGATAAAACGTTAAATGAATTTGAAACAAATACTCCTTGAGGTGATTGTAAAGTTCCTGTTAATACATAACTATGAGGATTGTACGCCGTTAAATCAAATATATAATATACTTGACCATTTTCATCGATGTTGCAATTTCTGTAATCTAATTTAAACTCAAAATCGCAATTGCCTTCTGGACATTTTAATACAAGATGTAAGTAATCTGTACTGACTTCACAATATGCTGAGCTTAAAGTCAAATCATGAACTCCACTGTTTAAATTGGTATAATTAGGTGTAGCTCCAACTTGTGAAACATTAGAACCAACTGTATAATTTTGCCAAGTTGAAGGAAAGAAATTAACTGTTGGTGATGGTCCAATGATATACGGATCCTCTTTAGGACATACAGTAATACAACCCGTAGGAAATACCCAACTGTAAACATTTGGATCTTTTGGAACATATACAGAACCTGTTACAGCACATCCTTCCGCATTAATTAATGTTACCTGGTAAACTCCGCCTTCATGAGTTTCTATATGTTCACCTCTATCACCATTAGACCATAAAACTTCTGTATAATTATCCCCATCAACGTTTAATTTAACTAGGTATGGACTACATGTAACAACAGTATAGTTTATAAAATTAAACGTTGGAGGTGCAACCACTTCAATAATTTTTCTGAAAGAATTTACACAGCTTGGATCGCTAGGATCTCGAACTTCGAAATAATACTCATATAAACCAGAATATGATTGTGTGTGAGCAAATTCCAATTGCGTAGACCAAGGATGCCATAAACTTCCATTTAAAGAAACTTGAACTTCTGCTCCTGCAATTGTATTAACGTACATTGTGAATTCTTTCCCCATACAAACGGTTTCCGCTCCAGATACAGAAAGGAAAGGTTTAGGTTTAAAGGCTACATTTACAAAATTATCGACAGATTTAAAACAACCGTTACTATCAAAACCTCCAACACTGTAGCTTCCTGTTACAGTAGGTGTATAGGTATTGTTTATAGCACCCGCAATTGCATTTCCGTTTAAATACCATTGATAACTTGCAGCAGGAGTTGATGACGCATTAGGAACAAATGTTAATTGAGGAGAACTTCCTTCACAAAATGTTCCGGCGCCAACAATATCACCTACAAAATTAGGATCAAAAATGACATATCCAGAAACCGTAGATGTAGTTGAACATCCGTTTGAATTTGTAACCGTTAAAGAAACTGTTAATCCTGATCCTGGTTGTAATTGTAAGGTTGGGAACATTTGCGTATTTGTTACCCCATTAAACGACCAGGTATAACTATTATTAGGATCTTGAACGGTTGGTATAAAGTGTATACCGTCACTAAAACAGGCTTGCATACTAGGAGATGAAAATGTTGAAATAGGATTTGCTAATATTTCAATATTCTTAGTTTTTGTACAAACCACACTTCCTAATGTATATTCAATAGTAACTTCGTATGTTCCAGGAGCTAAATTAACATTATATGGATAAGTTAACGGAACAAAACTACCGGAATTTATTTTAATTCTTTTTACAGCGGGTTGATTATAATAAATAGTACTATCATCTATAGTCACTGTACTTATATTAGAGGCATTTGGACATGTGTAATTATAGAAAAAATCCGGTTTAAAATCTTTAACTATAAAAACTTGTTTTCTGAATGAACAACCACCACTAGTGTATTCTATGAATATAGGATATTCTCCTGGTTCATCAATAGTAAAAGTAGCACCAAAAGGTGGATTCAATGTCATGCTAATTCCGCCCGAACTATACAGTATATTAAAAGAAGTAGGAGGAGTTGTAAAAGAACTTGTTAAATTAAAGGTATTACAAGATGATGTAATGGTCGACGTTATATAAGGATCAGTCGCAATACATGCTGGAATACATGGATGGTAAACTGCTCCAAAATTATTAGATCTATAAACACAACCATTAAAGGTTACTTCTGCATAATATTGTGTAGTATCTGTTACGGTAATTGAGTTATTCGAAATTACAAAATTAGGACCTGTCGTCAATTCATTTCCTGTTACTAATTCGTAAAACTTTAAAGTACCGTTCCCTACATAATTAATTGTAAACGTATGGCTCCAACCTGTAGTACCACTACAAAATAAAACGGATTCGCTTGGCGAAACTCTAATATTGGCGTTAGGAAATACTGTAAAATCTTTAGTTAAGGTTAAAGATTTATTGCATCCATTAATATTAGTTATTACAATTTTTAAAGTATAATTCTGAGAAATTCCACTGGTATTGTTAACCATTAAATTTGAAGGTGGAGTTATTACATTTCCTGAAGCAACACTTGTAGCCACAGGAACACTGTTTATAAACCACTCAACATTAGCATTCGATAAAGTACCGTTTGTTATAGAAATTACTGGAATAATATTTTCGTTAGAACAAACATTTGGAACAGAATCTAACGTAATTGTAGGTACGGTTTTAATTGTAAACGGTTTATCAACCGTTAACCATTCTTCACATTTTTTATAACGTAAGCGTATAAAACCGTTTGCAGAACCCGCAACAGCTTCGTTAAATAAAACGTTAATAGTTGATGTATTTATAGAACCAGAAGTAATATTCCCTAAAGATGGATTTACAATTTCCCAACGAATTTCGTCTACATCTACTCCAACTTGTAAATTTGTGCTATAACTTGTAAAAGTTGATGGACAAAATAAACTAACGTTATCAATATTATTAATTACAGGGTTTACCGTGTCTTTACTTATTTGAAGTTTTAGATAATCCGAAGGACATTTAAGAGGATCTTTACTTAAGGCTCTGACCCAAACCTCAAATGTATTTGCATTATTATCAAAATTTACAGCAATATAACTACCCATATTTGAACCTGTTATAGTACCGTTTACCACATACCATTCTAAATCCACATTAGGATCCGTATTAGTAAATGAATATTCGTAAACTCTATTTGGACAAATTCTATTTTCTCCGTTAATAGTTCCTATAGGCGTATTTGGTTTTGCAATTACTTCAATTATATAACCTTCACTTTCGCAAAAATCAAATGCAGAAGATGTTAATTTATAAATTCCGGCCTGATCAAATACTTTGGTAAATACAGCATTTGTAGATTGCTCTACTAAAACACTTCCTTTATATAACTTCCAAATTAAACCGTTAGTAGCATTGGTTGTAAAACTAGCTGACGTGTTTTGACATATTTTTTTAGGTCCAGAAACTATAGCCTTTTCTCTTACATGAAAAACTTTTTTACCTATTCCCTCACAACCAAGTAAAGTATTACGATAGTTTGCTGTTAATGTATAAGTACCAACTTCATTCATCCTTACACTTATCTCGTTACGTTGATCGGTAATTTGTAAATCACCAGCCGAAGGAGTACTTAAAGTCCAAACAATTTCTGTTGTTGGCCATTGCGGAATACTAAATGTAAATCTTTCTCCTTTACATATAACATCTGGACCTGCAAGGGTAATACTCGATTTTACAACTGGAATTTTCTCTACAACGGGAGCTACACAACCACAACTCGAATTAACAATTACATATCCAAAACCAGAATTATCTACTTGGTCCCAAACCACTTCAATCTCATTACCACTGTTACTTACAATAGTTCCTCCGATTACTTCCCAATCAGGACATCCATCTGTTGAATAGCGAACTACTTCGTTATCGCAAACAACAGACGGACATTTTATAGGATCAGCTTTTTCATCTTTAATGTAAACTTCTAATTTATAGACACTGATACAATGACACTCGTTCGTAACAGTCAAGGTCACTGGATAAACACCTTGTTCCGAATAGGTTTTTGTTGGTTCAAATTCACTCGAAAAAGTATTATCCCCAAAATCCCAATAATAGCTATACAATTGTGAACCACCATTAAAATGACTTAGATTATTAAAGTATAATGTTGATTCTAAACAAAATTCACTTTGATCATTATTGATAGTAAATTTTGCTTCTGGACTAGCAATTATTTTTACGCACTTAATAAATGATTCTAAATTTCCTAGTGCATTGATTACTTGCACAGAAATTTGACCGTCCCCTCTCACACCCCAATCTACGTAAACAGATTGGTTTGTAGAACTACCCACAATAGTTCCTCCAACTACACTCCACTGTATGGATTGAAAGTTAGAAGAGTCAACATAATACTCAACCGCTGTTGAGTATTCACAAATTTGATGACAATTAGAGTCCTCAATTTCTTCATTACCATCCTTGCTTTCTCTTTCCCTCTCTTCGGGGTTTAAAAAATTAACACAGCCAACATTTGACGTCCATTTTATGGAAAAGTCATTTGTTTGTGCATGTGTAAAGACGGTAAAAAAGAAAAATAGTAAACAAGTAACTAATACTTGCTTAAAAAATTTCATTTTTAACATTGTAGTTTAGTT
>CAVBJB010000107.1:0-6589 GCA_963595625.1 Lachnospiraceae bacterium
ACTGTAGAAGGTAACCCAACTATTGAAGTAAATAAATTAGCAAAGATTGAGGAGGGCGAGCCTGGGGCTTTAACTTTTTTATCTAATCCTAAATACATAAATTATATTTATACTACAAAGGCAAGCATTGCAATTGTAGCAAATACCTTTGAAGCTACTCAAGATTTAGATATAACTTTAATCAGAGTTGAAGATCCATACCAATCATTCACACAATTATTAGAGTATTACAACCAAGTTAAATTAATGAAATCTGGTATAGAACAGCCTTCTGTAATTTCAGACTCTGTTGAGTACGGAGAAAATCTATATTTAGGAAGTTTTTCCTATCTTGGTCAGAATGTAAAAATTGGAAATAATGTAAAAATTTATCCAAACTCATTTGTAGGTGATAATGTAACTATTGGAGACAACACAATCCTTTTTGCAGGTGTAAGAATTTATTCTGAATCTGTAATTGGTAAAAACTGTACCATACATTCAGGAACTATTATAGGTTCAGATGGTTTTGGTTTTGCTCCTTTAGAGGATGGTACTTATAAAAAAGTGCCTCAAATCGGGAATGTAATTCTTGAGGATAATGTTGAAATTGGAGCTAACTCAACTATTGATAGAGCTACACTAGGATCAACAATAATTAGAAATGGAGTTAAATTAGATAACCATATCCAAGTAGCTCATAATGTTGAAATTGGCGAGAATACTGTAATTGCCTCACAAACAGGTATTGCTGGATCAACAAAAATCGGAAAAAATTGTATCATTGGTGGGCAAGTAGGTATTGCTGGCCACCTAACCATTGCTAATAATGTACGTATCCAAGCACAAACGGGTGTTGGACGTAACATTAAGGATGGTGAGGCTATACAAGGAAGTCCTGCGTTACCATATAACGCGTTTAATAAATCGTTTATACACTTTAAAAATTTAGATAAAATTGTTAAAGATTTAGATAAAATAAAAAAACAACTACAATAAACAAATATTATGGTCAAACAAACAACCATTAAGGAATCAATCTCTTTAGAAGGAGTTGGGCTACATACTGGGCAACAAGTTAAGATGACATTTAAACCAGCGCCAATTAACAACGGCTACACTTTTGTTCGTGTTGATTTAGAGGGTGCTCCAGTTATTGAAGCAGATGCTAATTATGTAACAACTACACAAAGAGGAACAAGTATGGAAAAATTGGGTGTTAAAATTAACACTACAGAACACGTACTTGCTGCTTTTGTTGGTTGTGACGTAGATAACGTTATTATAGAATTAAACGCGTCTGAGCCTCCAATTATGGACGGTTCTTCTAAATACTTTGTAGAGGCAATCGAAAAAGTAGGGGTAGAGGAGCAAGATGCTGAAAGAAATGTATACGTAGTAAAAGAGGTAATCTCATTTGTAGACGAGGCAACAGGAAGTGAAATTACGGTTATCCCTTCTGAGGAATATAGCATTACTACAATGGTTGATTTTGGTACTAAAGTTTTAGGTACTCAAAATGCTACTTTAAAACATGTTTCTGAATTTAAAACGGAGTTTGCTAACTGTAGAACTTTCTCTTTTCTACATGAATTAGAAGGTTTATTGGCAAACGGATTAATTAAAGGTGGAGATTTAAACAATGCAATTGTTTATGTTGATAAAGAAATTTCTGAAGAAACTATGGGCCATCTAAAGAAAGCCTTTGGTAAAGATGAAATTTCCGTTAAACCTAACGGGGTATTAGACAACCTTACCTTACATTTCCCTAATGAAGCTGCAAGACATAAGTTACTTGATGTAATGGGAGATTTAGCTTTAATAGGTACAAAAATCAAAGGTAAAGTAATCGCTAACAAACCAGGGCATTATGTAAATACCATGTTCGCTAAAAAAATGGCTAAAATCATTAAAAACGAACAACGTAATCAAATCCCAACTTTTGATTTAACAAAAGAACCCCTTATGGATGTAACAAAGATTATGTCAATGTTACCTCACCGTTACCCATTTATCTTGGTAGATAAAATTCTTGAAATGTCAGACTCTCAAGTTGTAGGACTTAAAAATGTAACTATGAATGAGGAGTTTTTTCAAGGACACTTTCCAGGTGCACCCGTAATGCCAGGTGTATTAATTGTGGAAGCAATGGCTCAAACCGGTGGGATTTTAATTTTAAGTTCGGTACCAGATCCAGAAAATTATTTAACTTATTTCATGAAAATTGATAATGTTAAATTTAAACATAAAGTCCTACCGGGTGATACTTTAATTTTTAAATTAAACTTATTATCACCAATTAGAAGAGGAATTTGCCACATGCAAGCCAATGCATATGCTAACGGAAAATTAGTAGCTGAGGCAGAGTTAATGGCACAAATTGTAAAAAAGAATTAATTTTTTAGTTATGAATCAACCCTTAGCATATGTTCATCCAGGAGCAAAAATCGCTAAAAATGTGGTTATTGAACCTTTCGCTACAATCCACAATAATGTAGAAATTGGAGAAGGAAGTTGGATTGGGTCTAACGTTACCATAATGGAAGGTGCGCGTATAGGTAAAAATTGTACAATCTTTCCAGGAGCTGTAATCTCTGCAGTGCCTCAAGATTTAAAATTTGGTGGAGAAGAAACTGTCGCAATAATTGGCGATAATACTACAATTCGTGAATGTGTTACTATTAACAGAGGTACTAGTGCATCTGGACAAACAGTAGTAGGTAGCAATTGTTTAATTATGGCTTATGCTCACGTTGCTCACGACTGTGTAGTTGGAGATCACGTTATTATGGCTAATAGTGTAGCTCTTGCAGGACACGTAACGGTAGGAAATCATGCAGTATTAGGTGGTTTAGCAGCCGTTCATCAATTTATTACTATTGGAGAGCATGCCATGATTTCTGGTGGGTCACTTGTTCGTAAAGATATTCCTCCATATACAAAAGCAGCTAAAGAACCACTTTCTTACGTTGGAATCAATTCGATTGGTTTAAGAAGAAGAGGCTTCTCTACAGAAAAAATTAGAGAAATTCAAGATATTTACAGAATTGTATACCAAAAAAACTATAACAATTCTCAAGCTATTGATTTCATCGAAGCGGAAATGGAAGCAACTCCAGAAAGAGACGAAATTGTAACTTTCATCAAAAACTCTTCAAGAGGTATTATGAAAGGGTATACTTCATCTTTAGGTAAAGAATAATATTAATAAACTTATATAAAAATAAAATGGCAAGTACAGCTGATATTAGAAACGGATTATGTATTAAATTCAATAACGATATCTACAAAATTGTTGAATTCTTACACGTAAAACCAGGTAAAGGACCAGCTTTCGTAAGAACTAAATTAAGATCTGTTACAAATGGTAAAATTTTAGATAACACCTTCTCTGCAGGTCACAAAATCGATGTAGTTCGTGTTGAAACTCATACATTCCAGTACTTATACGCTGAAGGTGATGATTTCCACTTCATGAACAACGAATCTTTTGAGCAAATTACTTTACCAAAAAGTGCTTTAGATGCACCAGAATTACTTAAAGAAGGTACTAATGTGATGGTTCAAATCAATACAGAAACAGAGATGCCTTTAGCTGTTGATATGCCAGCTTCTGTTATTTTAGAGGTTACTTATGCTGAGCCAGGGGTTAAAGGAAATACTGCAACAAATGCAACTAAACCTGCAACTGTTGAAACTGGTGCTCAAGTAAATGTACCATTATTTATTAATGAAGGAGATAAAATTAAAATTGATACTGCTACAGGTGCATACATGGAGCGTATTAAAGAATAATTTTTAAATAAACGTATGAAGTTCCCTAAACCACAAACACTAGAAACCATTGCTAACTTAATTCAATCTAAGTTTGTAGGTGCTAATGATTTTCCCGTTCTTGGTATGAACGAAATCCATGTTGTAGAACCTGGAGATATTGTTTTTGTAGATCATCCTAAATATTATGATAAGGCACTTAATTCTGCTGCTACTATTATTTTAATTAATAAAGAAGTTGCTTGTCCAGAAGGAAAAGCATTATTAGTGTCTGATGATCCTTTTAGAGATTTTAATAAAATTTCTAACCATTTTAAACCTTTTGTACCTGCTACGGCAGTTGTTTCTCCAAGTGCAACAATTGGTGAAGGAACTATTATACAACCCAATGCATTTATTGGTAATAATGTTATCATAGGCGCTAATTGTGTGATACACCCTAATGTAGCAATTTATGATAACATTATTATCGGTAATAATGTAATTATCCATTCTGGAACAGTATTAGGAGCTGATGCTTTTTATTACAAAAAACGTCCAGAAGGTTTTGATCAATTACTTTCTTGTGGTAGCGTAGTGATAGAAGATGATGTTACTTTAGGTGCTTTATGCACTATTGATAGAGGTGTTACAGCTAATACTACCATTGGGCAAGGAACAAAAATTGATAATCAGGTACATGTTGGACACGACACAGTAATTGGTAAGAAATGTTTAATCGCATCTCAAACCGGAATTGCTGGTTGTGTAGTTATAGAAGATGAAGTAACTCTTTGGGGGCAAGTTGGTATTACAAGCGGAATTACTATAGGAAAACACGCTGTAATACATGCTCAGTCTGGGGTATCTAAAACCTTAGAAGGCGGTAACACCTATTTTGGTTCTCCTGCGGAAGACTCAAGAGATAAGTTCAAACAAATCGCTAACATAAAACGTATACCTGAAATTATTAACAAACTTAAATAATTTCAAATTATGAGTGTTGCAGAATTAGTATCAAAATTTTATAGCTCAGATGCTTTAACTAAACACCAAATCATCTCAACCTACTTACATGATGATTTAGAAGTGTTTTGGCATTCAACAGAAGGATATGTTCATTTTAATCGTGAAGATTTAATAAATTATGCTTCTAAGTTAGAAACGTCGTATCATGCGTCACGTTTTGAAATTACACATCTATTAAAAGATGATGAGCATGTTACGGTTCGTTACACTCATTTTGTGAATCCAATTGAAAATCCAGAACAAGAATTAGTTCTTGCTCATTTCATGGCAATTTGGCACGTTAAGGACCATAAACTCTTTAAAGGTTACGTCATGAGCCAACTATAATTTTTGGATATTTTTCTTAAAATATATCTAAAAATTCACACAAATGTTTTATATTTATCGCAATTAAAAACAAAACATTTTTCGCAAAATAAACAAACAACATTAATAATTAAATTATGAGCGTTTTAGTAAATAAAGATTCTAAAATAATTGTTCAAGGTTTTACAGGTAGCGAGGGTACTTTCCACGCTTCTCAAATGATTGAATACGGTACTAATGTAGTAGGGGGTGTAACTCCAGGTAAAGGTGGTACTTTACATTTAGACCGTCCAGTTTTTAATACGGTTAAAGATGCTGTAGTTGGTGCAGGTGCAGATACTTCTATTATATTTGTTCCACCAGCATTTGCTGCAGATGCTATCATGGAAGCTGCTGAGGCGGGTATTAAAGTTATTATCTGTATTACAGAAGGTATTCCTGTTGCGGATATGACTAAAGCTTACCAATATGTTAAAGCTAAAGGTAATTGTAGATTAGTTGGACCTAACTGTCCAGGTGTAATTACTCCAGGTGAAGCAAAAGTTGGTATTATGCCAGGATTCGTATTTAAAAAAGGATCTGTAGGTATTGTTTCTAAATCAGGAACTTTAACTTACGAGGCTGCTGACCAAGTGGTAAAACAAGGATTAGGAATCACTACAGCAATTGGTATTGGTGGTGACCCTATTATTGGTACAACAACTAAAGAAGCGGTTGAACTTTTAATGAATGATCCTGAAACTGAGGCAATCATTATGATTGGTGAAATTGGTGGTCAATTAGAAGCTGATGCAGCTCGTTGGATTAAAGAAGACGGAAATAGAAAACCAGTTATCGGATTTATCGCTGGTGAAACAGCTCCTAAAGGACGTACAATGGGGCACGCAGGTGCAATTGTTGGAGGTTCTGATGATACAGCTGAGGCTAAAAAACGTATCATGAAAGAGTGTGGTATTCACGTAGTAGATTCTCCTGCTGAAATAGGAAAGAAAGTTAGTGAAGTATTAGCTGTAATGGCAAAATAATTCTTTTTACTATATTAAAAAAGTCAACTTTTTAAGTTGACTTTTTTTTGTATTATGTATAAAGTGTTAAAATATTTTTATATATTGAATAAAATTTAACCCCTTAAATTTAAGTTTTATTTTATGTATTCTTTAAATCTTACAAAATTCTCAATAAAAGGTAGCGTAGAAAAAAAAGTTACGTTAGGTTTGAAAGATAAACATCAAATTTTAGAACTTATTAACTCTGAGTTTCCTGCTCAACTATCTTTTACTTCTGTCGAAAGTTTTGATAGCTATCTGCAAAACTTAAGTAACCAAAGACATTATTTATTGTATGATTTTAAAAATAAAATTCGAGGATGGGGCGTAACATATTACTCAGAAAGTGAGGTATGTTTTTCAATAATTTTGGAACATAAAATACAAAACTTTGGTTTTGGCGCCAATTTTTTAAATTTTATAAAAGAGCATGAACCTTTACTCAGTGATAGGAATATAAATTTATTCAGCAACAT
>CAVBJB010000108.1:0-6565 GCA_963595625.1 Lachnospiraceae bacterium
CCTGTGATTTTTGCTAACGCTAAACTTTTGTCTTATTTGAAAAAGATTTTAGATCTTAATGTCAATATAGATGGTATTGATAAATTAGATCAAATTGTGCCAAATAAATTAAATGTTTTAAATGTTTGGAAAGAGGGTGTAAACATTGAATTTGGGGTATTAAATGAAGTTGTTGGTAAGTATGCCATAAAATCTTTTAAAGCTGCGACAGATGCATTAAAAGAAGGTCTAATAGATACTTTGGTTACTGCTCCAATAAATAAATATAATATTCAATCTGATGATTTTGCCTTTCCAGGTCATACTGATTATTTAAACGAACAACTAGAAGGAGATGCTTTAATGTTTATGGTTCATGATAATTTACGTGTGGGATTAATTACCGATCATTTACCTTTACAAGATGTCTCTGCAGCTATAACTCCTGAATTAATTAAAAAGAAAGTTTTAACTATTCATGATACTTTGAAAAAGGATTTTAGGATAGATATGCCTAAAATTGCTGTTTTAGGATTAAATCCTCATTGTGGAGACGGTGGTGTAATAGGTACTACAGATGACGAAGTTGTAAGACCTACTATTTCTGAATTATTTGACCAAAATATCAAAGTTTTTGGTCCCTATTCAGCAGATGGTTTTTTTGGTACAGGTGCATATGAAGATTATGATGCTATTTTAGCCATGTATCACGACCAAGGTTTAGTTCCTTTTAAAACATTAGCATTTGGTAATGGCGTTAATTATACTGCAGGTTTGAATAAAGTTAGAACTTCACCAGATCATGGTACCGCATACGGAATTGCCGGTAAAGGTTTAGCAGATCCTAATTCTTTTATATCTGCACTATATTTATCTATGGATGTGTTTCGTAACCGTTATGAGTATGAGGAGCTAACTAAAAATAAGTTACGAGTACAAAATGTACAAGAAAAGTAAAAAAGTACATTAAAAAGTGGAATTGTTACAAAAATATTTTATCTTTGCACGCTCAAAAATGTGGTTATGAACATAGAAAAAGATTTTTTAATACCCTTTGTAGGTTTAAAATTAGGAAAACACCACTTTGATTTTCATATAGAAAAAGACTTTGCAGAAAGTTTTGGCTATGATGATTTTGAACAATTAAATGTAGATGTTGCCCTTGAGTTTGAAAAAAAAGCAACATTATTAGAATTACATTTTTCTCATACTGGGACAGTCACTGTACCTTGTGATGTAACTAATGAGATTTTTGATTTACCTATTGACGGTAAATTAAAATTGATAGTTAAATTTGGTGACGAATTTAATGATGAAAATGAAGATTTATTGATTTTACCCTTTTCAGAATATCAAGTAGATGTAAAACAATATATTTATGAAATGATAATCTTATCTATTCCTGTAAAAAGAATTCATCCTGATGTTGAAGTCGATGAAGAAGAGGATGATTTGGATGGATTAGATTTTCTTGATACAGAAGATTTAGACTTTTTAGATGCTCTTGAGGATGATGATGATGATGACACTACTGAAGCGTCTGACGAATCTGAACCTGAGCAAAACAATAATAATACGATTGACCCACGTTGGGACAAATTAAAACAACTATTAACAGATAAATAATATAGTAAGATGGCACATCCTAAGAGAAAAACCTCGAAAACAAGAAGAGATAAGAGAAGAACTCACTACAAAGCAGTTGCTCCAACTATTGCTACATGTCCTGTAACAGGTGAAGCACATTTATACCACAGAGCTTACTGGCATGAAGGTAAAATGTACTACAGAGGACAAGTTGTAATTGATAAAACAGTTGCAGAAGCTTAATCTTTTTGGTAAATTATAGAGAAAACTCTCACTCTGTGAGAGTTTTTTTTATTTATAATAATCTGTAAAATTTTTCTCTAGTGGTTTACATTTTTTTTGTAATTTCCACCGCTCTTAAAGAACACTTGTTCTTGTAGAAAAATATGCAGATTTATGAATAAAATAACAGCAGCTATAACAGCAGTAGGTTCTTATGTGCCTAAGTTTGTATTATCCAACCAAGTACTAGAAAGTATGGTTGATACAAACGACGAGTGGATTACCACTCGTACCGGTATAAAAGAAAGAAGGCTCTTAAAAGAGGATGAAGGTAAAGGAACGTCTTACCTTGCAATCCAAGCAGCCAAAAATTTATTACAAAAGGCAAATTTAGATCCTAAAGAAATAGATTTAGTATTATTAGCAACAGCAACACCAGATATGCCCGTAGCATCAACAGGTGTTTATGTTGCAACTCAAATTGGAGCAACTAATGCTTTTGCTTACGATTTACAAGCAGCATGTTCAAGTTTCCTATACGGAATGTCTACAGCATCGGCTTACATTGAGTCTGGACGTTATAAAAAAGTTCTCTTAATTGGTGCCGATAAAATGTCATCTATTATAGATTATACAGACAGAGCAACATGTATAATATTTGGAGATGGTGCTGGAGCAGTACTTTTTGAACCTAATTATGAAGGTTTAGGTTTTAAAGACGAATATTTACGTAGTGATGGTATAGGTCGTGAGTTTTTAAAAATTGATGCAGGTGGTTCTTTATTACCTCCTTCTCAAGAAACAATCGATAATAAACAACATCACGTTTTTCAGGACGGTAAAACCGTTTTTAAATACGCAGTTTCTGGAATGGCAGACGTGAGCGAAAAAATTATGCAACGCAATAATTTAACTCACGACGATGTAAACTGGTTAGTAGCGCATCAAGCTAACAAACGTATTATAGATGCTACAGCAAACAGAATGGGGGTTGATGAAGATAAAGTATTAATAAACATCCATAGATATGGAAATACTACTTCTGCAACTTTACCTTTATTGCTAAGCGATTACGAAAATCAACTTAAAAAAGGCGACAATATAATATTTGCTGCATTTGGTGGTGGCTTCACATGGGGAGCTATTTACTTAAAATGGGCTTATACCAAATCAGAATAACAAGCAAAAACATAACAGACTATGGATATTAGAGAAATTCAAAATTTAATTAAATTTGTAGCTAAATCAGGAGCTACAGAAGTTAAATTAGAAATGGATGATTTTAAAATCACCATCAAAACTACACCAGAGGGAGCTGAAACTACTTACATACAACAAATGCCTATGTCTACAGGTATGCCAATGATGCCAACTGCACCAGTAGCAACACCTGCAGCACCTACTACAACACCATCAGAAGCTGCTCCAGCAGAAGCTGCATCTAACTTAATCACAATTAAATCTCCAATTATCGGTACTTTTTACCGTAAACCATCTCCGGATAAAGCGCCTTTCGTAGAAGTTGGTGCTACAGTTAAGCCAGGTGATGTAATTTGTGTAGTTGAAGCAATGAAATTATTCAACGAAATTGAATCAGAAGTTTCAGGTAAAATTGTTAAGGTTTTAGTTGATGATTCTTCTCCAGTAGAATTTGATCAACCTTTATTTTTAGTTGATCCATCTTAATTTGAAAATCAATTTGGTTTTAAATTAAAATACCCTACAGATTGTTTAATTTTCAAATTAAATTAAAATGTTTAAAAAGATTTTAATCGCAAATAGAGGTGAAATTGCATTACGTGTTATTCGTACATGTAGAGAAATGGGAATTAAAACAGTTGCTGTTTACTCTACCGCAGACGCCGACTCTTTGCATGTTAAATTTGCCGATGAGGCTGTTTGTATTGGTCCAGCGCCAAGTAACCAGTCTTATTTAAAAATGGTTAATATAATTTCTGCTGCAGAAATTACAAACGCAGACGCTATTCACCCAGGATATGGTTTTTTATCAGAAAATGCTAAATTCTCTGAATTATGTGCTAAGCACGGAATCAAATTTATTGGTGCATCTCCAGAAATGATTGAAAAGATGGGAGATAAAGCAACTGCTAAAGAAACAATGAAAGCAGCAGGCGTACCAACAGTACCAGGATCAGAAGGTTTACTAGCTTCTTTAGAAGATGCTCGTAAAACAGCTCTAGAAATTGGTTTACCAGTAATGATGAAAGCCACTGCAGGTGGTGGAGGTCGTGGTATGCGCGAAATTTGGAATATCGAAGACTTAGATAAAGCTTGGGAAAGTGCACGTCAAGAAGCTGCTGCAGCTTTTGGAAATGACGGTATGTACATGGAAAAACTTATCGTTGATCCGCGTCACATCGAAATCCAAGTTGTTGGAGATGCTTTTGGTAAAGCTTGTCACTTGTCAGAAAGAGACTGTTCTATCCAAAGACGTCACCAAAAATTAACTGAAGAGACTCCTTCTCCATTTATGACAGACGAGTTACGTCAACGTATGGGTGAGGCTGCAGTTAAAGCTGCGGAATATATTAAATACGAAGGTGCAGGTACAATTGAGTTCTTAGTAGATAAAGATAGAAACTTCTACTTTATGGAAATGAACACACGTATCCAAGTAGAGCATCCAATTACTGAGCAAGTAGTTGATTACGATTTAATACGCGAGCAAATTTTAGTTGCTGCGGGTGTGCCAATTTCGGGTAAAAATTACTTACCAAAATTACATGCTATTGAGTGTCGTATTAATGCTGAAGATCCTTTTAACGACTTTAGACCTTCTCCTGGAAAAATTACACAATTACATGCTCCAGGTGGTCATGGTGTTCGTTTAGATACTCACGTTTATGCAGGTTATACAATCCCGTCTAACTACGATTCTATGATTGCTAAGTTAATAACAACTGCGCAAACACGTGAAGAGGCTATCGCTAAAATGAAACGTGCTTTAGATGAGTTTTATATAGAAGGTGTAAAAACAACAATTCCTTTCCACAGACAATTAATGGATGATCCTAATTATGTTGCTGGTAATTATACTACAGCATTTATGGAGTCTTTCTCTATGGAAAATTAATATAAAGAGAAGCTTAGGCTTCTCTTTTTTTGTGTAAAAAAGTAACAACTAAGTGTGTAATAAATACACGTTTATTTATTTTTTTACACAGTTTAAGTGTTGAATTTAAGTAAAATATACTTTGGTATGTTTTTAGTATTATATAAAAGTATAGTATAAGAACATATTTGTAATATATACATAAAAAAATTAACCATTACTCTTGTAAGTAATCGTTTGGTATTTATAGTGGGAAAAAAGAGACTTTCTAAAAAAAGTCTCTTTTTTATTTATATCCCTATATGTAATATTCTTTGTATTTTTATACTAAATTAAAAATTACAAAATTTAATAGTTATGCAGAAAATTCTAGTAATTGAAGATGATTTGATGTTTGGTCGAATGTTACAGAATTTTTTAATTCGTAACGGTTATGCCGTACAAATTGTACAAAGTAAAACAGCAGCAACTTTACTGTTACAAGAATTTAAAGCCGATTTAGTATTATCTGATTTACGTTTACCGGACGTAGTTGGTTTAGAACTCTTAGAGGAGTTTACAAAAGTGTACCAAGTACCAGTTGTTATAATGACAAGCTATGCTGATATATCAACAGCTGTTGAAGCAATGAAGCTTGGTGCTGCGGATTATGTTACTAAGCCCTTACAACCGGACGAAGTTTTGGCAATTATTAAAAATCATTTAGAGCGTAAACCAGAAACCTCAAAAAATAAAAGTAAAGTATCTAAGCCAGATTCTTTTGAATTTATTGAAGGAAACTCTGAAGCCGCTAAAAGACTTAATCAATACATTAGTTTAGTAGGTCCTACCGATTTTTCAGTTTTAATAGATGGACAAAGTGGTACCGGGAAAGAAGTGCTTGCAAAACGCATCCATTTAAACTCTAATCGTAAGGATAAAACTTTTTTAGCAGTAGATTGTGGTGCCATTCCTAAAGATTTAGCTTCGAGCGAGTTTTTTGGTCATAAAAAAGGATCATTTACAGGGGCTATACAAGATAAAATAGGATATTTTGAAGCTGCTAATGGAGGTACTATTTTTTTAGATGAAATAGGGAATCTATCCTATGAGCATCAAATACAATTATTACGTGCCATCCAAGAACGTAAAATAAAACCCGTAGGTGGTAATGAGGATATACCTGTTGATATCCGTATTATTGCCGCTACTAATGAGAATCTAAGAGAAGCTATAGCTAATGGTGATTTTAGGGAAGATTTATATCACAGATTAAACGAATTTTCAATTACTTCTCCAAGTTTAAAAGATCGATCAGACGATATTGTTTTATTTGCAGAGTATTTTCTAGACAAAGTAAATACTCAATTACATAAAAATGTGATTGGATTTGCTCCTGAGGTTATACAGTTATTTTATAAATACGATTGGCCGGGGAATTTAAGAGAATTACAAAATGTGATAAAAAAGGCAACACTTTTAGCTCAATCAAATATTATAAAAGTTATCGATTTACCTTTAGAGATCACAAATCCAATAGAGAGTAAACCTCAGCACTCTACTCATGTTGTAAAAAATTCGTATTCTTTAAAAGATTCAGAAAAGGAACAAATTTTACAAGCCCTTAGAGATACTGATAACAATAAAACAAAAGCTGCAGAGCTATTAAATATTACGCGTAAAACGCTTTATAATAAATTAAAAGAATACGGGATAGACTTATAG
>CAVBJB010000109.1:0-6459 GCA_963595625.1 Lachnospiraceae bacterium
ATCGATAGCTTTCTCTAATCTCAAAATAGTTGTGAATTTTCTCGAAGTACATAAAACATGTTCATCTCTTAACAAACGAATAAAAAATTTACCAGAAGTAGATTTAAATTTAGCTACAGAAATTTTATCCACATTTTGCATCAAATCATCTATCGCCTCCTTACATTCTTCTTTAGATTTATATCCTAAACTTGTCAAAACAGTTTTTCCGCGTTTATTATTATACGTATACTTGTACTCACCATTATCTTTAGTGCTTATCGCAAAAGTTCCCATTTTAATATGTTCTTCAAATAAAATCTAAAATTAAAACATATTTTAATCTACTACAAATATTACACGTCTGTTTAAAGCATCTTGTCCTTTTGTACAATCAGTACAATTAATTAAAGGATTAGATTCACCTAAACCTTTTGGTGATAATAAATCTTTTTGAACACCAAATTTAGCTAAATATTCAACTACACTTTGAGCTCTTTTATTTGATAATTTATAATTATAACTGTCAGAACCTTTTGTATCAGTATGACCTTCAATTGTAATTTTAGAAGACGTTTCGTTTATTAATTTGGCTAATTTTTGAAGTTTCTCTTTTTCAGAATCTTTTATGTTAGATTTATCAAAGTCAAAATAAATGATATATTCTTCAGAAATGGTTAATACTTTAACTGCATTTTCTTTAAAATCTTCATCTAGAGCAAAAGCTTTATATTGTATTTTAGCTTCATTATGCGTTTCATATTGCATAACATCATTACTCTTGTATTTAACAGAATTAACTTCGTATTCTAGATTAGTATAAGGCAATGCTGCTACATTTACAAGACCGTTTTGATTGGTTTTACCGTTAAATATAACATTGTTATTAGCATCTCTAACAACTACATCTAAATTTGGGATACGCTTGTTATCTTTATCCATAAATACAGTTTCTACAACAACATCACTTGTATGTAAGGTGTATCTAAAAACGTCGTAACTTTTACCGTTAGAATTTTTGTTAGAAGTATAATACCCTTGATTGGAAGACATTGGAACAATATTAATTTCGTCTTCTGAAGTGTTTAACTTTGGCCCCAAATTAATTTTGTACGTAGGCTTTGTTTTTACGCTATTTACGCGATAAATATCATAACCACCAAATCCACCAGGGATATTAGAAGAAAAATATAGAGCATTATCAAATTCAACTGGAGAGGTCTCGTCTGAGGCTGAATTTACTAATGGTCCAAGATTTTGAATGTTCTTAAATTCCTGATGATTAACATTAGTCACTTTATAAATATCCAAGCCGCCATACCCTTGAGGTAATTTAGCTGCAAAATAAAGTGTTTGATCATCGGAACTTAAACGTGGAGCTGTTATGGGTAGACTTTTTCCGTCCAATAACATTTCCTGAGGTTCACTCCAAATCCCTCTATTTTCATCTTTTAATTCAGATTTATATAAATAGTACTCTGTACTATTCATATCTTTTTTACGCGTAAGATAAGCAATATTATATTCTGAATTGAATGTAATAAAGCCCTCATTAGCATCTGACTTTAAAAGTCTAGAAAATAAATTAGGATTTTTTAAATCGCGATCATAATATACATCTACGCAAAGAATATTTGGGATATCCTGCTGTGTAATTTGATCTTTTTTTACTTTAGCATGCTGGTATCTTTTATTAGATTGAATTAAAAATTTATCTCTAAAAGTACCAATAGCAATTTCATGTTTCTCAGAATTTACTTTTGTAGGCAAACTAGAAAAGTCCAGATTACTTACATAAACACTTTCTGAAAAATCAATAGTTTTTAGGTTAGAAGATTGTTGGGCGATCATTGGTACGCTAGCTAAAAAGCCAAAAGCGCAAGTAATGATGATCTTCATATTGCTAAGTGTTTAATATTTAACGAAATACGTAAATTAATTTAACATATGCAAGAGTTGGGGTAATAAAAATTTATAATAAGTAAATAAACGCTTAAAAAACAAAAATATTTTATGCGTTTTAAAGATTTTTAATAAAATATATGCAAAAAAAAATCCTGAAGATAACTTCAGGATTTTTGTACTCAAGGCGGGACTTGAACCCGCACGAACATTACTGTTCACTGGATTTTAAGTCCAGCGTGTCTACCAATTCCACCACTCGAGCAAAGTGTGTTTTTTGTTGAGCGAAAAACGGGGTTCGAACCCGCGACCTCAACCTTGGCAAGGTTGCGCTCTACCAACTGAGCTATTTTCGCAAAGTTTCATGAACGACTTATGTCAATATTTTGTACTCAAGGCGGGACTTGAACCCGCACGAACATTACTGTTCACTGGATTTTAAGTCCAGCGTGTCTACCAATTCCACCACTCGAGCAAAGTGTGTTTTTTGTTGAGCGAAAAACGGGGTTCGAACCCGCGACCTCAACCTTGGCAAGGTTGCGCTCTACCAACTGAGCTATTTTCGCAAAGTTTCATGAACGACTTATGTCAATATTTTGTACTCAAGGCGGGACTTGAACCCGCACGAACATTACTGTTCACTGGATTTTAAGTCCAGCGTGTCTACCAATTCCACCACTCGAGCAGAAGTACTAAATCAATATGTTTTAGTGAACTTTCGCGTTACTTCCGTATTGCGAGTGCAAATATAGAACGATTTTTTGTTTCTACAAACCTTATCCCATAAAAAAAACAAACTTTTTTTTAAACTATTGATTATGAGTTATTGAAAAAAAATGTTTTTTTGAAACAGTTCGCAATTTACACTCTAAAAATGTGTTAAAAAAAGGATAGGGTATACGTTTCTAATTCTCCTTCGTCAAGTATTCCGTTTAAATTTTCATCCCTTAGCGCAACCATGTATAACGTTTTCTCTTTTAATTTGATCATCTTTCCTTTTGCATTGGTATATGTATCTACAAAATTATTTATAGTCCAACGCGCCTCAAAGTCATTTCGAAGATTCTGAATTAGTTCCACGTTATGGTCTATATCACTCGCATAATATAAATAATGAGGAAAACTAAAACCTATAGTCATTGTATCATATAATCCATTCGATGGATTACCTACACCATTATCTTTTTTAAAATTAGATAATTCATTTAGATCTGTTCCTAATTTGTAATGAGCTAATTCCTCCTTATTTTTTAAAAAACTAATTTGTAGTGCGTAATATGATTTTGATTCTTCCCGATATTTTTTATAAAAATACGACAAACTAAACGCTTGTTTTTTTAAACTAATTTCATTGTTTTTAGATAAGGGAACCAATTTATCGTTCTGATAAAATTTAATTGTTGACCTATTTTGAGCATAATTAAAATTAGAGATACAGAAAATGATTACAAACAACGTGTTTTTTAAAAAATGCATGATATTAAAATTTATTCCTCAAAATTATATTATGATTTAAATAATAAAACTGATTTATGTTAATTTATTATTTTTTTATTTTCATCATACAACCCCACTAAAACTGAATTTCCTTTATTATCAACACGTAAACCACCATATACAGCTGCTTCATATTTATCAGCATCACCTTCTTGAAAAAAATAACTTTCAGCACCAATTTTAACAGCTGTTCGCCAATTTTCAATTTTTGTATATTCTACCGCTACCTGACGGGGTTCTAGATCATTTAAATAATTTTGAAATTTTAAAGCTTTAAATTCTCCATTGTTTAATTCTTCCAAAATCACAAAACCTTTTTGAGGGGTGTTTACGGGTAAGTTATTCGAAATTTCGTAATTCAATACCATGTAATCCCCTTGCATTAACGATCGGGGATCAACAGGAGCAAGTTTAAGTAATACCAACTTACCCTCGTTTATAATTTTTTCTTTAGCATGTGTTGCATAAAAAGCATACCCTATAAATACGATAAGATTTACAATTAGAAGGATCTTATAACTATTTTTCATGGACATTTATTTTTTTTGAAACCAAGTAAATAATAAAGAAAAGTAAACCTCCGCCCATCAATAACAAAGATTTATTGAATAAATTGATACTTAAATCGTAATAAAACAATCCGATAGAAACCAATAAGGTAAGTACACTGAAGTAAAGAAAAATCATTTCCTTGTGTTTAAAATATAATAGGATTAATAGCATACTTATCAACATACTGGGTTGATAAATTGAAGTAAATATAAAAATCGTAAACGGAATTAAAATTCCTAATTTAATTTTTGTTGATGCCTTTAAGGTAGTATTAAGCACATCATATAATACGTACAAAAACAATCCTGACAAAATTAAATGATGAATCATATTACTTATACCAAACGTATGATTATCCATTTTAACGTACATAAAAAACATAACAAACAATTGCATCCCGCTTAAAGTTGGCTGAAAAAATTTATTGAATGTTTTATTAGCAAACCATTGCGCCTCATTATTTAAAATCCAAAAAACTCCAAACAATACAATTAGTAAGTAAAACTTTCCAAACATAATTGCAAATTCGCTACTATTTTCATTAAAAATTATTAAAACAAGACCATACAAAAAAGAATTTAAAAAGGTAATAACAGATAAAAATCGAATAATAAAATCATTAAATAAAAAATAAAAGCCTATACATAATCCAGATAAAATCAAGCAACAAAATTTAAAATCCAACCCAAAATCATTTAAGGCATATATAAAAAGAGCTGTACCGCTTATAACAAGTGTAGATAGTATGGTTTGTAATACCATAGAGGTATTTAATTTACTAAAAACTAAACCTATGGCTAATAGTATTAAGGATAAAATTAAAACGGCAGTAGCATTATTAAAAAATCCTATCAAGGCTAAAAAAGCAAGAAAAAAGGCATTAGCAAACAATCCGCCTACTAAAGATAAAAGCAAAATTAAAAATCCAGTACTTACTTCGCTATTAGCCTCATCAGATACCTGTAAATGTAAGCCCTGAACTCCATTTATCTTATTTGCTAATTTTTGTAATTTAGGTTGTAGATTCATTGTTCCATTTTTTTTGAAGTTCTTTAATTAAATAAATGGTCAAAGCTATATGTCCAATAACCATAAATACACCAAAAATTAAGTAGATCTCGCTCATAAAAAAGCGCATTAAAAAGGTACATTCTAAAACCAGTAAACCAATACTTAGCAAGACTGAATAAAATAGTTGCCTATAAAACATAAGCAGTTTATATAAAAATCCAAAAAAACATAAACTTAACAGCAAGGAAACCCATAAACTCCAACTCGCACCATTTAAATTACTACCCGCTATAAAATAACCCAGTATAAGTGTAGACACCCCAGTGCTTATCCCAGAAAAAATAAAAGAAAAGATCTTATGCACTTTTTTACCAGTAAAACGCAACCATACAAAATCAAAAACTACAGGTATTGCATTTAAAAGCAAAAAGCAAAGGGTTTTAATATTAAAATCTATTGAAGGTAAAATCTGAAGGAAATAAAAATAAAGCGTGGTATTTAAAAGAAAAAAATACAAAATCCAAAGCGGTAAAAACCTATTAGCCACTACCCAAAGCAAACTAAATACGGCCCAAGCTAAAAAAAAGTCATAGGCATTAGCCCCCGTTTGATAAATTTGACCAAAAACGGCAAAAAAAACGCCAATCATTAAACATGCAAGTGTTAAACACAACTGTTTAATAAAAACGGAATATTTTGAAAACAAAGCCACAAAGGTTGGTACAGCGACTAGCCCTTCTATTAAGCTTAATTTAGCAAATTTATGCAGATCTTGCCAGTTATACGCAAAAAAGAAAACAACGCCTAATCCAAACAAACTTATACTTAACACTAAACTTCCTGTTAAAAAAACTTGTTTCCAATCCTTTTTTTGTGGATACAACTCTTCAACTAAAAATTCCCGAAGCTTTGATTGAGACCAATCCGTATAGCGCGCCACATGTTGCACATCCACTTTATTATACTCTTTCATAATATATTAATAAGGTTCGTTTATTAAAAATACAATAAAAATTAACACCGTATAGTAAAAACTTGGGCGTGCCCCACCTTTTAATGGGCGGGTCGGGCTTTACGCACTCGCTGTAGCTCCATTTCATTACGCTACGAGCTCAAACAAAGCTCCAATCCCTCACGCGCTCCGCCAAGACTTTTAGTTTAAAAAGAAGTCAACTTAATAAATGGATTTAGGCTTTGGTTTTGCTCAGTCTCCGTACGTATTAGTTTTCGTCTAATTTAAATGATCAGTCCTCGAGCGCGGTCGAGAGATTTTGTTATAATGAGAATAAAAGGTTTTAAAAACCTATAGTAGAATTTTATTTAGTAAATAAATTTAGGCTTCGGCTCCGCTCAGCCACCAGATATACCATTAAAAATAATTTTAAAATCGGTATTTTAAAATTTTAATAAAAATATTTTTTTAATTAAAATTTAAATATATATTTGAAATACTAACAAAATTAGATCGATCTGATATTGACAATTCCTAATTTAATGCAATAATTGTCAACAATATAG
>CAVBJB010000110.1:0-6391 GCA_963595625.1 Lachnospiraceae bacterium
TGATAATCTTTACGGGCATTTGGTCCTGCTACAATCATTACAATATAATCCTCTGATTCTTGATATAGGTTTTTATTACCAACAGGTGGTTTTAAAAGATCTCTATTTTCCTCGATCCATTGATTTAAATTAAAAGGTTTTAAACTCATACTGTAATTTTAAGATAAGCTAATATAAAAAATAAAGAGGTTACTGACCTAGTAACCTCTTTTAATTTTTATTTCTGTTCTTTTAATAAGTATACATACACAGCAAAGTGATCTGAATATCCTGGAACTCCGTTGGAGTTTCTTAGCGGATAACCTTTCCATTGACCTGTTTTTTGTTGTAGAAAAGTAGGATTGTAAATTCCTGCTTTCCAGTAACGTAACGATGAATAATCGTCTGTTTTTCTAGCTAATGGCTCAGAAAGAATTATTTGATCAAAAATATCCCATGCATCACGATAAGGTATTGTACCTAAACCGTCTTTATACATTTGGTACATTGGATTAAATACACCAAATTTAGATAAATCTTCTCTTTTACCTACAGCCCCTAAATTTTTAGTAACTGATTTGTTATATGGACCATCATTTAAATCCCCCATAGTAAGGATTTTAGCTTCTGGATTAATTTTGTATAAAGAATCGATTATTTTTTTGTTTAAGTCTGCCGCTTTTTCACGGTTAGGAGATGATTTTTTTTCCCCTCCTGAGCGAGACGGCCAGTGGTTAACAATAAAGTGAACCTCTTCACCATCTAACAGTCCTGTAACTAATAACTGATCACGCGTGTAAATACGTTTTGTTTTAACATCGATATTTACATTGCTCTCTGCAGCCTCAGCATCATCACCAACTTTGACAGTAACATCTTTTTTCTCGTTACCATCATAAATGTATAAGGTATGCTTAGAGTAGCTTGTAGGAACAAAATGATTTTTCTTGTATAGTAAACCAACATCGATACCACGTTTGTCTGGAGAATCAAAGTGAATTACCCCATAATTGTGCGGAAGCATTAACGGAGTTTTAACTAAATCTTCTAAAACACCACGATTTTCTACCTCACTAACTCCTACAACAACAGGTGAATTTGGTTGGTTTTTATTAACTCCAATCTGAGGAATTACTTCCGAAAGATTTTGAAGCTTCTTCTTGTATTTAGCTGAATTCCAACCCTGTTTACCGTTAGGTAACCATTCTTCATCATAATTTGGACCTTTTATGGTGTCAAATAAATTTTCAAGGTTATAAAAAGCAACAGTGTGGACTCTGTATTGCTTGTTTTGTGCGCCAATTATGTAAATATTACATAAAATAAGTGCTAAAATGAGTAAATTTTTAATTCTCATTAGGTTTCAATATTAAATTACTATCAATTCGATTACAATCTTAGTGGCAAAATTAAATAATATTTATAAATTAATTACATTTGCATACTGTTAAGTTTTATTTAAGACTTAGCTAACAAAATAATTAACTATTAAATTACCATGAAAAAGCTTTTTTTAAGTATTTTATTTGTGATGTTTATGAGTTTTAGCTGGGCACAAACGGTACCTTCAATAAAAGGTAAAGTTGTAGACTCTAAATCTTTAAAACCATTACAAAATGCGGTAGCTACAATCACAACTTCAAATGTATCTGTAGTTTCTGACCGTACCGGAATGTTTGAATTTTCAGGATTATCTGAAGGTACACATTCTATTGAATTACAAACAACAGGTTACGTAAGACAGATTTTACGTGTTGAAACAAAAAATGGTCAGACAACTGACTTGGGTACAATTGTTATGGAGGAAGATTTAGCTTCAGAAATACAATTAAGTTTAATTACAATTACTGAGAATGATTTAGGAGATGATAACTCTGGATCAGAAAGTACATCAGGATTATTACAAGCTTCTCGCGATACTTACCAACAAGTGGCTGCTTTTAACTGGGGGCAAGCTCGTTATAGAATTCGTGGTTTAGACAATGAGTACGGAAATACAATGATTAATGGTGTTTCTATGAATAAAATCTACGATGGTAGACCACAATGGAGTAACTGGGGTGGATTAAATGATGCTACTCGTAATCAAGAATTTACTTCTGGTTCTAAAGCATCTGATTATACTTTTGGAAGTATTTTAGGAACTCAACAAATTAATACCAGAGCTTCTCACTACAGAGCTGGGGGACGTGTATCTTTTTCGGGAGCTAATACAAACTACAACTGGAGAACAATGGGAACTTATGCATCTGGTTTAAACAAAAACGGATGGGCTTTTGTAGTTTCTGGTTCTGGACGTATTGCTGATGAAGCACATTTTGAAGGTACTGATTATAAATCATGGGGATTATTTGCATCTGTTGAAAAGAAGTTTAACGACAAACACAGTTTAAACTTTACTTCTATTGCGTCATATAACTCAAGAGGTAAAAATTCTCCTTTAACTCAAGAACAAATTGACTTAATGGGTCATGAGTACAACTCGTATTGGGGATGGCAAAACGGTAAAAAACGTAACTCTAGAGATAAAGACGTTTTTGAACCAATCCACATGTTAACTCACTATTGGACAATGTCTAATAAAACAACGTTAACTACTAACGTTGCATACCAAACAGGACATATTGCAAACTCTCGTATTGATTACCAAAATGCAGTAAACCCAGATCCTGTTTATTACAAAAACTTACCTTCTTACTTCTTAAATCAATTTGACAATGCTGGTAACTGGACTCCAGATTACGCAGGTGCTACACAAGCTGCTAATTATTTTAAGAATAATCCTCAATTAAACTGGAACTCTTTATACTATGCAAACGTAAACTCTAGAGACGGACGTTCTGTATATGCTTTATACGAAGATAGAACTGATGATAAAGTTTTCTCTGCAAACTCTATTTTAGCTTCAGAATTATCTGATAACGTAAGTTTCAATGCAGCTGTTAACTACAAAAAATTAAGCTCAACAAACTACCAAAAATTAACGGACTTATTAGGAGGTCAATATTTTATTGATACAGATATGTTCTATGCAGGTGATGCTGGACAATCTGACTTAAATAACCCTAACAGACAAGTTGTAGAAGGTGATGCTTACGGATACAACTATAAGTTATACGCAGATGTAATTGATGCATTCACACAATTTAAAGTTCGCTATAAAAAAGCAGATTTTTATTTATCTCAACAATTTTCTAGATCAGAATATCAAAGAGAAGGTTTATACCGCAACGGTATCTATGCTAACAATTCTTTCGGAAAATCTAAATCTCAAATTTTCGAAAACTTTGGTTTTAAAGGAGGAGTTAACTACCGTATTACAGGAAACCATATCTTAGAGGCTAATGGTATTTACCAAACTAAAGCGCCAACATTACGTAATACATTTGCTAACGCTCGTTTAAATAATGTAGTTACTCCAGACTTAGAAAGCGAAACAATTTTTGGTGGAGATGCTTCTTACATTGTTAGAACTCCAAAATTAAAAGGTCGTATTTCTGGTTTCTACAACAAGGTTACAGATGCAACAAAAATTGCATTTTACTATGCTGAAAGTTTAGGTACTGAAGATTCAGGAGATACAGATTCATTTATCTCAGAAATCTTAACGGATGTAGATAAACAAAACATGGGTGGAGAGTTAGGTTTAGAATACCAAATTTCATCTACAGTTAAAGCTACATTTGGTGCTGCTTACGGACAATATACATACTCTGACAATGCTAGAGTTCGTTATAATGATGATGCAGTTGCTGCAACTGGTAACCCATCAATCACTGATTTAGGTAAAGCTTACATCAAAGATTACAAACAAGGAGGTATGCCACAACAAGCTTACAGCTTTGGTTTAGAATACCGTGCACCTCAATACTGGTGGGTTGGCGCTAACGTAAACTACCTAGACGATTTATACATTGATCCATCTGCAATTTTAAGAACAGCTAACTTTGTTACTGATAAAGCTACAGGTGTTGGTTATGAAGGGATGACTACAGAAGATGTTCGTAAAGTTTTAAAACAAGAAAAATTAGATAGCTTTACTTTAGTAAACGTACAAGGTGGTAAATCTTGGAGAGTTTCTAAAAAGAACCGTAACACTGTAGGTTTCTTTGCATCTATTAACAACGTTTTTGATGTAACATACAAAACAGGTGGTTTTGAGCAATCTCGTAAAGCAACTTATGCTGATTTAAAACAAGACTTAACATCTGGTGTTCGTTCTTTTGGACCTAAATATTTTCACGGTTACGGTAGAACGTATTTTGTTAACGTATACTTTAACTTCTAATAGATACATCTCATGAAAAAATATATTTTAAAATCTATTTTCTTGTTAGCAATCGGAGCAACAACTTTATCTAGTTGCACGTCTGACAATGATTATGATACTCCTCCTTTTAAAGAAGCTTATTTTCTACAAACTTTTGAGAATCATACTTACGGATCTGGAAGTACTGAAGTTAACGTAAACTTAGAGGGAGTTATCAATACCAACTTAACTAACACACCTTTATGGAATGTTAAACAATACAGCAGCAATCGTTACATGCAGTTCAGTTCGTTTTACAGTGCTGCAGGAACTAACGACAATGCATGGTTAATCCTTCCTGCTGCTACTCTTGGTGCTAATGAAAGTGCAACTCTTTCTTTTGATTTAGCTCAAGCTTTCCCAGTAGGTACGTTCCCTTTAAAAGTTAGATATTCATCTGATTTTTCTGGAGATCAAGCAGACATTCAAAACGCTACTTGGACAGATGTACCTTTTACATTCCCAAGTACTACTGCCGCTTACGAATTTGTAAGATTCCAAAATCTTTCAATTCCTAACACAGCTACAGAGGCCAAAGACGTTTATGTTGCTTTTTATTACCAAGGCGCTAAAACCGGAGGAAGTACTCACACAATACAAGTAGATAACATCAAACTTATAAAACAATAACAATGAAAAAGATATGTAAATACGCTCTTATTGCTGCACTATCTATATCATTAAGCAATTGTGCTAACGGAGACGATTACGGTACACCTAACCTTAATGCAGACTGTGTTACTTTAGTACCAACTGTAACAATGAACGATTTAAGCAATGCACCTATAGGTGATATTGTTAACGTTACAACAGACGAAATTTTTGAAGGGTACGTTGTATCTTCAGACGAGGGTGGTAACTTCTACAAAGCTGTTTCAATCGTTTCTACAGACAATACTAAAGCAATTTCTATTTCTCTTGACTCGTATAACCTATACAACCGCTTTGAGCCAGGACGTAAAGTTTACGTAAACCTTAACGGTTTAGACTACCAAAACGCAAACACGTACACAGTAGGATTAAACGTAGGTAAACAATACGAGGCATCTAACGGTTTACGTATAGGTCGTATCGATAACGTTTATATCGACGATGCTGTAAAAGTAAGCTGTGATAAAGTAAACGAAGATCAATTAGTAAAACACCTTACAATTGCTCAAGCAAAATCGGATCAATATTTAAACCAATTAATCGAGATCGATGGAGCACAATTTACAGATGCATCATTAGGTCACAATTATTATTCAGAAGATTTATTAGCCTATGCAACTGCAACTGCAGTAGACCATATTGTTACAGATTCTGACGGATCAACAATGATAGTTCGCGTTTCTTCTTACGTAAACTTCGGACACTTACCAATCCCAACAGGAAACGGTAAAATCCGTGGGGTAATGACTAAATACAACAGTACTTACCAATTCATGATCCGTACACAAGACGACGTACAATTTGACGGTACACGTTTAAACCCATCAATCGAGAACTTCGAAAGCTATACACAAAATGCAAATACTTTCGATGCATACCAAAACATTAAAGTTTTAGGAACTAACGATTGGTATGTTGGATCATACAACGGTAACAAATATATTCAAGCTCGTAAAGGTAACAACTCAACAGCTACTAAAATATTCTTTGTAATGCCGTACGATTTCAACACCTATACAAGAGTTTCTTTCCAATCTTTATTTGGTTATATGTCTCAAGTAACAGGACCTATCATGAAGGTGTACTACTCTACTAATTTTGATGCAAACAACCCAACAGCAAACTTAGTAGACATTACAAACAGCTTTACTTATTCAGACCACACAGGTACAGGATGGGCATCAGCATTTACTAACTCTGGTACTCACACATTCACAGGAATGTCAGGACAAGGTCACATCATTCTTGCTTACGATGTAGCAACAACATCAAACTCAACAGCAGAATCAAGACCCGGAATCCAATTAGATAACATTAAATTCGAATAACAAATTCCTATTTAAACCAAAAGCCACTCAGTCATCTGAGTGGCTTTTTTTATTACCTCTAATTTAAATATTTGGGCGTGCCCCTCGCCTACCAGCTTTATCATAAATATAAAAATCAACCAAG
>CAVBJB010000111.1:0-6363 GCA_963595625.1 Lachnospiraceae bacterium
GTTCATACTGTACGTAGTAAAAAAGATATTCATTTTAATATAAATGAAGTACAAGTAAACAACACGCCTTATAATTTTGATAAGAAGCTGAATTTAAATTACAACGAGAACGATCTAAAAATTAATTTTTCGGTACTAGAGTATTCAGAAATTAAAACACCTATTTACTATAGAATCAACTCGAACGAATGGATTTTAATAAATTCCGAAACCAGAACCCTGCAATTTCCGTCACTTTCACCTGGCATTTACAATGTTGAATTTTTATTAAACGGTAAAATTCAGGATCAAAAAATTGAATTTGAAATTGTTTCACCTTTCTGGAAAAAATGGTGGTTTTATACCTTAATAACATTAGCGGTAAGTGTTTTTGTTTGGTTGTATTTTAAATGGCAATCAAAATTAATGAAAAACCAAATCGAATTGTTAAACGAAAAAGTAGCTCTCGAAAAAAGCTTGAGTAAGTCCATGATGGCCTCTATAAAATCTCAAATGAATCCGCATTTCTTTTACAATGCATTAAATACTATACAGGCCTATATTTTTACTAATGACAAGCTTAAAGCAAACGCCTATTTAGCCAAATTTTCTAAACTTACGCGTAATATTTTGGAGATGTCAGAAAAGGAAACAGTTTCGTTATCCGAGGAAATTAGAACACTAAATCTGTATTTAGAACTCGAAAAAATGCGATTTACTGACAGTTTTACATTTAATATTAAAACCGGAAATATTTCTGATTTAGAAGCGATCGAAATCCCTCCAATGATTATCCAACCCTATGTTGAAAATGCCATTAAACATGGACTTTTACATCGCGAAAATGAAAAGCTTCTCGAAGTTACTTTTGAAATTCAAACCAATATTTTAAAAGTAGTTATTGACGATAACGGAATCGGTAGAAAACGCTCTCAAGAGTTAAATCAAATTAAAAATGCAAAGCATAAATCCTTTTCTACCCAAGCCAACGAAAAGCGATTAGAAATTTTAAACCGCGGAGTTACCAATAAAATTGGAGTCGATATACTAGACAAACACAACAAATACAACGAACCAACAGGTACAACCGTAATACTACACATTCCCATAATTTAAAACTCAAAGCTTATGTACAAAGCAATTATTATAGACGACGAGGAAATGGCACGTGCTCTTTTGCAAGGTATGCTAGAGGTTTATGCCCCAAACGTAACGGTTATTGATTCTTGCAAAGACCTGCCCAGCGGCGTAAAGTCTATATACAAACACAAGCCCGATATTATTTTTTTAGATATTGAAATGCCAGGGCATAGCGGATTAGAAATACTCGATTTTTTTGATGAAAAAGAAATTGACTTTTCCATCATATTTGTTACAGCGTATAACAATTTTGCTATACAAGCCTTTAAATTATCAGCCGTTGATTATCTTCTAAAACCCATCGAATCTCAAGATTTAATCGACGCTATTGCGCTTTTCGAGAAGCATAAGGAAAAGAAAAACTATCAAATCCTTAAAAACAACCTATCCAATCATCCAAAAAAAATTGCCTTACACAACGTAAGTTCTATAACTTTTGTGGAGTTAGATGATATACTGTTTTTTCAGGCAGACGGTTCTTACACCAAAGTTTTCCTAAAGGATAATAAAATGATACTAACCAGTAAAAGTTTAAAAACCTTTGAAAATATGGTTATAGACTATACAAACTTTTACCGCTGTCATAAATCCTATATTGTCAATCTAAATTACGTAAATGAACTTTATAAATCCGACGGAGGATATCTAAAAATTAACGAACACCAAATCAGTATCTCTCCAGACAAAATAAGTACAGTAATTCAAAAAATTAACGAATAAATTAAAATGCCTCCCAAAAAAAGCGATGACGTAATTTTACGCATCGCTTTTTTCATACTCCAATTTATAGTCACCAATATGCTTTTGACTTTCCTTAATTTTTCGACGTTGTCTAAAATAATTTACAATGCCATACACAAATAAGAGTCCAGAAAATACATACATTCCCGTAACCACTAACTCTTGTTTTTTAATGTCAAGTAAGTTATGGATAGAGAGTCCGGCAACTAAAAAATACATTGAAGTTCTTAAAAAAGCTAAAAAAGTAGTTTCATTAGCCATATTGGTACGTTGAATAGCTAATTTTTCTCTTAAAATCAAATCTTTATTCATGCAAATTTTTTATTTTTAATTAAAAAATGAAATTATATATTATAACTGCTTGTATCGCTTTAAATTTTAATTTGGCACAAGCACAATATAAAAAATACTATAAACCCAATGCAGAACTACCGGGTCTTACAAAAGTTAAATCCATAACAGGTAATTTAGGTTTTATAAACGCAGCAGGCAAAGAAGTAATTCCTGTAAACTATAAAAAAATATACAAGCTAAATCAAGACCATCCCAATTGGATAAAAGTTAAATCCATAAACGGAAACTACGGATTTGTAGATCTTGAGGGCAATGAGGTTGTACCTGCTATTTACAACAAAATTTATCCCTTCAACAAGCACGTAGTGAACTGGGCGTTGGTCAAAACCTTGAGCGGACATTATGGCTTTATAGACAAATCCGGAAAAATTGCAGTAAAACCTCTTTATACATTAAAAGAAATTCAAGATAATTATATCCAAAAAAAATAAGGGCGTTGCGGTTTTGTGCCAGCCTTTAGGGCGCAGGCACAAAACCGCCGGGCTTTTCGCTGTATCTTTTAGTTTGTAGCTTCGGCATAGCCTCAGCCAAACTAAAAGGATGCCGCTACAATCCCTAACGCAAATTCTCGAGCAAAGATTCTGTACTCGCAATAGGGATTGCAGCATTGTTTGAGCTCCTTTTACGGAATGAAATGCAGTAAAAAGAGCGAGTGCGCAAAGCCCGACCCGCTCATTAAAAAGCGGGGATTGCCCAAATACTATAAAATAAAAGTGCAACCTGCATAAAAATTAGCAAGAGCCGCCGGATTGTAAAAACGGTTGCCAAAGGCATTTAAATCGTAACCTGCGCTGTATTTGGTATTGTAAATATTTTGGGCGCCAACGTAAATTGTATATGAATTTTTAGCTAAGTTAAAGCGTCCCGTTAATTTAGCATTCCCAACCACAAATCCTTTTTCCTTAACTGTATTTGCATCGTTTAAAAACTGATTGCTTGTGTAGTAATTGCTATACGTTACATTAAAGCGGTGCGCAAAATCCAGACTTATAAAACTCTGAAGTGCCCATTTTGAAATTCCTGGCAGTCTTTTCCCAGAAAAATCAGTCGTTACGTTTTGGTAGTTTTTGTACGTAAAATCGTAATAAGTTGCCGCAACATAAGCCTTAAAACCATTTACAAAACCTTTATTAAAAGTAAAGTTCTTGGTTTCAATTAAAAATTCAGCTCCTTGTTGTTTGGTTCCGCCGGCGTTTATAAAATAATCGTTTCCGGCTAAATCTTGTCTTTTAACAATAGCATCCGTTAACCTAAAGTCAAAAAAAGTGGTTTCTAAAAATAGTGGTCCTAATTGCTTTCGGATTCCAATTTCCTTATTCCAACCGTTTTCTGCAGCTAAATCCGTTGCAATTTCTTGGTTCGAGGATCTTACCTCTTCCGTTGTTGGACTCGAGTTTCCTTTAGCCACTTTTGCACGTACTACAAAATTTGGATTTATTTTATAACTCAATCCAAGGTTTGGTAAAACTTCATTTTTAAAGGTAAGGTTCCCGTTTAGTTGGTTCGGGAACAAAGTTTCCCACGTGTAACGCATGGTGTTAAGGCTTAATCCAGCGTCTAAAAACCAACGTTGATTAAATTGCAATCGTTGGGTTATGTAATAAAATGCCATTTGCGTATCTAGATCATCAAACTTTTGAGGCGCAGCTTTAACTCCTTGATTGTTGTCGTAGTTTTTTACGCGTACGGAGTTGGTTCCTGCCTCTAAACCCAAACGAGTTTCGGTACTAAAATGGTCCCATGCTTTTTTGTATTGCACAAACAATCGCCCCTGAAAATTGGATTCTTTACGGGTTTCAAAATTAGATATAAACGGATTTTTAAAATCGGTATAGCTGGATTGTACCAAGGTAAACTGGCTCCAATGTTCATTAATTTGCCACCAATGCGACAAACCGCCTAGTACGGTTTTGTTGTAAATTCCTGCTTTTTGCGTAACCGCGCCAGGTAAAGTTGCCGTTGCCAATCGGGCTTGCCTACGGTTGGTTTCCATTTGCTGAGCGGTTAATCCACCCGGAGTTTGATATGCTAAATCGGTAAAAAGTAGGGTAGCGTTTAAACTGTTTTTAGTGTTGTATTTATATTGATCTTTTATAAAAAAAGATTTACGGTTTACGGCAGCTTGTTCTCGGTACGAATCCGAATCATAGTACGCTTGTGCAATCTGTAAAAAATGTTTGCCCAATTGTTTAGAGAAATTAAATTTTTGTCCAAACATAGCATAACTTCCGCCCGAGAGGTCTAAACTTATATTTGCTTTAGTTGTAGAATTTAAAAGTAATACGCCACCAGTTTCAGAGCCTATTTCGCCACCTTGTGGACCTTTACTAACATCGATACTTTGTATAAAATAAGGATCAATAAGGTTTAAGTACGAATTACCTGAAGCATCTGTGAGTATAAAATCATCAAAATAAATTTTTACATTTCTGACTCCAAAAGGCGAACGTATGGTACTGCCACGTAATGACACCCGATAACTGCCTGGTGATCGTTCCTCGAGTTTGGTTCCTGGTATTAAATTTACGGCTTCTAACAAACGTTCCGGAGGTGCAGTTTGTAGCATTTGCGTACTAATTTTAGCTGATGAACCTGTGGTTTCTAGTAAAGGTACACTGCGTTTAAACGAGGTAATAACAACCTGATTCAGTGTGTTTAAACTATCTGGTGTTTGTGCTTTTAAGGTGGTCGATGTTACCGAGTAAAAGGTGATTGTTAGTAAAAATTTAAATGCTTTGTTCATGTAATTGGTTAAAAAAAGTGATGATTCAAAATCAATTAAATCATCACTTTAAAACTATAAATGTTATACTTATTTTTTAGCAATTCGGTATAATTTACCAGCATCACCTACCACGTATAAGTTACCATCTTTACCAGTAACCATATCACGAATACGATCGTTTTGATCTTTAAGTAAATGCTCTTCGCCCACTACTTTATTGTCTTTTAAAATTAATCGACCTAAAAGCTGCGTTTTTAAACCACCTACAAAAAGGTTTCCTTTCCATTCTTCAATATTTCCTGTATAAATTTCAGCTCCACTAGGTGCAATTACAGGATCCCAATAATAAACCGGTTGTTCTAAACCTTCTTTTTGAGTGATTCCTTCACCAATTGTTTCGTCCGAATATTCGATACCATAGGTAATGGTTGGCCATCCGTAGTTTTTTCCAGCCACAATTAAATTCACTTCATCACCACCTTGAGGTCCATGTTCAATTTCCCAAAGCTGACCTTTTTCGTCAAAAACTAAACTTTGCGGACTACGATGTCCTAACGAATAAATTTCTGGTAATGCATTTGGTGTGTTATCAAATGGGTTTCCAGGTGCTGGTTTACCGTCGGTTGTAATTCTTAATATCTTACCAAGTGGAGTCGATAAATCTTGAGCTAAAGGACGTGTATCTAAATTTGAACGTTCTCCAATCGAAAAATATAAATAACCCTCTTTATCAAACGCAAAACGAGTTCCGTAATGTAACCCACTGTTGCTATTTGGGAACGTTCTGTAAATTACTTGAACATTTTCAATTTTTGTTTCGTCAGCCGATATTGTTCCTTTAGCAATGGCTGTATGATCGCTCATTTTATCATCGTTCACCGGTTCAGAGAACGAAAAATAAATGGTACGATTGGTTTTATAATTAGGATCTGCAATAACATCTAACAAACCACCTTGAGAGGTAACGTTTACCTTAGGAAAACCTGTCACCTTTTTAGGTGCGCTTGGATTAGCTAAATCCACAATAAACATTTCGCCGTTTTCCTTGCTTGTAACAATAAGTTTGTTATCCTCTAAATTAGACACAGCCCACGCCATTCCTAGGTTTTCTGTTATTACATCTACCGTATATGGAGTTTCAGTTTTAACAAAAGGCGCACGAGTTTGTCCTTCAAAAGCAGGTTTGTAGCTCGTTGCAGCCTCAGCAGTTTCTTTTTCAACCTCGTTTGTAACGGCTGTATTTTCTTTTTTGTCGTTGCAAGACATTAAGGCACTTAACGTTAGACCTAAAACAAAAATTCTCTTCATAAAAATTTAATTTACCTTTAAATATAGTAAACTTTTTTAAACCTTAAAGTATTGTGCATTCAACAAAATGTTAAGCCTTGGGCGTTGCGGTTTTGTGCCAGACTTTAGGGCGCAGG
>CAVBJB010000112.1:0-6360 GCA_963595625.1 Lachnospiraceae bacterium
TCTAAAGTATACCTCATACCCATTCCATAAAAAACAATGTAAGCCCAAAGTCTAGCTATAAAGAAAAATTGTTTATATGTTTTATCGGATAAAATAGTTAAAATTAAAACGGGTAATAATACAAGTATTGTAACTAAAACTAAAGTATAAAACCATATTCTCCATATATAGTGAAGTATAATCATCTGTTTTTAAATATTTAAATTTATTTAAGAAATCAAATTTAATAATTCATATCATAAAAAAGCTAAAAGCATTACATTTGTAAAAAAATAATTAGAATGGCAAAAGTCTTAACCGGAGTTCAAAGTACAGGTACCCCACATTTAGGAAATTTATTGGGAGCAATTATCCCAGCCATAAAAATGGCAAATAATCCAGAAAATGAATCCTTTTTATTTATTGCAGATTTACATTCTGTAACACAAATAAAAGATGGAAACGTATTACGTAACAATACTTATAGTGTTGCAGCTGCTTGGCTAGCTTGCGGTTTAGATGTAAACAAAGTAACTTTTTATAGACAGTCGGACGTACCACAAACTACAGAATTAAGTTGGTATTTAAGTTGTTTTTTCCCTTTTCAGCGTTTAACACTTGCTCATTCTTTTAAAGATAAAGCAGACCGATTAGCTGATGTAAATGCAGGTCTATTTACTTATCCTATGTTAATGGCTGCAGATATTTTATTGTATGATGCTGAAGTTGTTCCTGTAGGTAAAGATCAATTACAACACTTAGAAATTACTAGAGATGTTGCCTCACGTTTTAACCACCAAATGGGAGAAACTTTTGTTTTACCAGAAGCTAAAATTGAAGAGCAAATTATGATTATTCCTGGTACAGACGGAAATAAAATGAGTAAATCTGCCAACAATTTTATCAATATATTTTTAGACGATAAAGCACTACGTAAACAAGTAATGGCTATTGTAACAGATGCTACGCCATTAGAAGAACCTAAAAATCCAGACACTTGTAATGTTGTTAAAATATATAGCTTATTAGCAAGTCCCGAACAAATTGAACAAATGAGAGCCAACTATTTAGCTGGTAATTACGGTTACGGACATGCAAAACAAACACTTTACGAATTAATATTAGATAAATTTAAAGTAGAACGCGAAAAGTACAACTACTATATCAATAATTTAGAAGAAGTAGATAAACTTTTACAACAAGGCGCTCAAAAAGCTCAACTTGTTGCTAATAATGTTTTAAAGCGAGTAAGACAAAAATTAGGATATTAATAAAAAGTCCCAAACATAAGTTTGGGACTTTTTTATATCAATTCATAAAATCTTCCAGGTAAGTTTTTAATAATTCCTTTTAATTCTAAATTTAATAAAATACCTGAGGTTTCACTTAGCGTCAACCCCAGTTCTGCTGCTATTACATCGGTAAATGTTTTACCATTTAATTTTAAATAATTAGCTAGTAGTAATTCTCTTTCGTTTAACTCCACAAAAAGCTTCGTTTGTACGGGGCTAATTTCTGCATCTTTTAAATCCCAGTTTAGACCTTTAATAATATCGTTAGCATGAGTTAAAATTTGTGCTTTATTTTCTTTAATTAAAAAATTGCATCCTACAGAATATTTATCCGATACCCTACCCGGAACTGCAAAGACATCTCTATTATAATCGTTTGCAAAATTTGTAGTGATTAAGGAACCACCTTTTTCAGCACTTTCAATTAAAATCGTAGCACTACTTATACCGGCAACAATCCTATTTCGTTTTACAAAATTTTCTTTATCAATATAACGAGAACTCCAAAATTCAGTAATTAAACCGCCGTTCAAACAAATTTTATCAATATATTTTTCATGATCTTTTGGGTATACTTGTTTTAACCCGTTGGGTAGTACTGCTATAGTTTGTAAGTTTAAATTCGATGCCGTTACATGAGCTAAAATATCGGTACCATAAGCAAAACCACTAACAATTACGGGATCATACGGCTTTAAGTCAGCTAATAAAGTTTCACAAAATTGCGCACCATGCTTTGTTAAATTTCGTGTACCAATTACACTGATTATTCTTTTATTCTTAAGATTTATAAAACCCTGAGTAAATAATAAAACAGGGGGATCATTACAAAATTTTAAATATTCTGGATAATCATCATCTAAAACCGAAACCACCTTTATGTTATTTTTTGTAACATAATCAATTTCTTCATCAATATATTTTTTTTGTTTTTCATTTAAAGGCTTATGCAAATTAGTATAAACTAATAAACCTATCTGAGGGATAGCAAGTATTTTATCTTTAGCTGAATTAAAAACGGCATCAATCGACTTAAAATGAGTTAAAAGTTTTAACGCAATAGCATTTCCAACACCAGGAGTAGCAATCAATTTTAAATACATTTGTAACTCACTTACTTTCATAAATCAAACTTTTTATTTTAAACTTTTTTTTTGCTATTTAATTGTAAAAAAGGTAATTTAACTCCCTAATAGTTACTAAATAATTTTGAGTACTTCACCATATTATTTACTTTTGAATTATGAATATAGAAAAATACATTTCAGACTTATTATATCGATATCAATGTGTTACAGTGCCAGGTTTTGGTGCGTTTTTAACTGAGTTTAAATCGGCTCAAATAAACACAGAGAATGTAATTTTACCTCCTAAAAAAGTTTTAAGCTTTAATCAGCATTTAAAAAATAACGATGGACTTTTAGCAAATCATATTGCGCAAGAGGAAAATATTTCTTACTCAGAGGCTATTTTATTTATTAAAAACAAAGTAAATGATTGGCAATTAGCTTTAGATCAAAACTCACCTATTGTTTTAAACACCATCGGAGAGATCTCAGCTAATAAGGAAGGAAACTTAGTGTTTTCCCCTTCTAACGAAGTTAATTTCGAAACTAATTCATTTGGATTAACAGAAGTAGTTGCTCCACAGGTAGAAAGATCTCCATTAGAGGAATTAGTAACAAGCTCAGAGGCTGAAAATATTAAACCAGCAGTTGATTTATTCGCACCAACACCACAAGTTCAAGCAGAGGTTGTAACCATACAACCAGAGACTCAAGTTGTAGCTAAACCTCAAAAAAGCACAGGTTTCTTTAAAGTTGCAGCTGTAATTGCTGTAGTTATAGGTGCCGGTATGTTTGGTTACAAAGTTTATAACGACTCCGAGGTAGAAAAAAATACATTAGCTGTCCAAAAACAAGTGCAAGATAAAGTAGAACAAAAAGTACAAGAAGCTACTTTTGTTATGGAGAATCCAATTCCAGCTGTTAATGTAAAAATTCAAGAGACTCCAAAAAATAGTACTACAGAGGCTGTAAATAATTCAAATAGTAACTCTGCTACAACAAAATTACCTTATCACATTATAGCAGGATCATTTAAAAGCGAAGAAAACGCAGCAAATAAAGTTAAAGATCTTAAATCAAAAGGGTACAACCAAGCAGCAGTTGTAGATAAAAATGCACACGGACTTTTAATTGTAGCTTATAAAAGCTTCTCTAATTTAGAACAAGCTAAATCAGAGCTTAAAAACATACAGACACAGGATAATGACCAAGCGTGGTTATTAACTAAATAACAACAAATCCCCGCTTCATCACGGGGATTTTTATATTTATAAATCATTATCTTTGCATAAATAATTTATACATGAAAGCAAAATATCCTAAAGAATCTGTTACTGTTCATACCGACATGGTTTTACCCGGAGAGACCAATCCGTTAAACAATTTATTTGGAGGAGAACTTTTAGCAAGAATTGATAGATGTTGTGCTATTACCGCAAGAAGACATACCCGCAGAGTTTGCGTAACTGCCTCTGTAAATCACGTAGCATTCAGTAAACCTATTCCACTTGGAGCCGTAGTTACTGTAACTGCCAAAGTATCTAGAGCCTTTAATACCTCTCTAGAAATTATTGCAGACATAACCGTAGAGGATCGCGAAACAGGAGATATTATGGATGCTGGATCAGCTATTTACACATTTGTTGCCGTTAACGATATGGGACACCCAGTACAAATTCCTGAGTTAATACCAGAGACAACCGAAGAAAAAAACAGATACATCGCCGCTTTAAGACGTAAACAATTAAGTCTTATTTTAGCTGGCCGTTTAAAACCTGAAGATGCTACAGAATTAAAAGCGCTTTTTCAGGTATAACATCAAAAACCAAAAATTATGGAACTTTTAAATGCTTTAAAATGGAGATATGCTGCTAAAAAAATGAACGGAACCCAAGTTCCAGAAGATTTAGTAGCAAAAATTATAGAGGCTGCACATTTAGCGCCAAGCTCATCAGGGTTACAACCCTTCGAGATTATATGTATTTCTAATCAGGAATTAAAAGAAAAAATTCATCCCATTGCCTTCCAACAATCACAAATACTAGACGCCTCACACCTTTTAGTATTTGCCTCTTGGGACCAATACACGGACGAGAGAATTGACCGTATTTTTAACTACATGAACATAGAGCGCGGTTTACCACTAGACACTACAGACGCATATAAAGCCACACTTAAACAAGGCTTATTTGCAATGTCTAAAGAGCAACAAGCCGCACACACAGCAAAACAAGCATACCTTTCTTTTGGGATTGCAATTGCTGCCGCAGCAGAACTTAAAGTAGACGCTACCCCTATGGAAGGTTTTGATAACAAACAACTAGACGAACTTTTAAACCTTGGCGAAAAAGGATTATATTCAGCAACAATCCTTGCCCTGGGTTACCGTAAAGAAGATCAAGACTGGTTAGTAAATCTTAAAAAAATAAGACAACCCTTTCATCAGTTTTTAACTGTATTAAAATAAAAAAAAGCCCGAGCATTCACGTTCGGGCTTTTATATTATAAAAATATTTTGGGCATTCCGCGCCTTTTAGTGGGCGCGTCGGGCTTTCGGCTAAATCTTTTTATTCCATTAACATTCCATAAAAAGGATACCGCCTCTATCCCTAATGCAACAAGTATTAACTAGGTATTACAAATTAAATACTGCTCCACCTTTTTCAACAAATTCCTCTTTAATTTTATCAAAATCAGCAGCATTTATACTACGTATAGCTTCAGGAATTAAAAAAGTTTTAAATCCTTGTTGTAAAGCGTCATTAGCGGTGTATTGCACACAAAAATCACCTGCTAAGCCACATACGTAAACTTCGGTAATTTGCTTTTCTTTTAAAAATCCGGTTAATCCAGTCGTATTTCTTCTTCCATTATCAAAAAAACCAGAATAACTATCCACCTCAACATCCATCCCTTTTCTAAAAACTGCTTCGATAGCATTTGTATTTAATTCTTTATGAAACGCAGCTCCAAAACTACCTTGTACACAATGATCCAGCCATAAAACCTGAGGCAAACCATTTAAATCTATCACCTCAAAAGGTTGCTTATTAATGTGCTGGGAAGCAAAAGATTTATGATTTACGGGATGCCAATCTTGGGTTGCAACCACAACATCAAAAATAGGGATAAGTGTATTTACAATAGGGATAATTTCGTTACCTTTAGGTACGGCTAAAGCACCACCTTCTAAAAAATCATTTTGAATGTCTACTAAAACTAAAGCTTTCATAAAATTTAGGTATAAAAAAAAGCGCTTTATACAAACGCTTTAGTTGATATTAAGATTTAAATATTTTTTTATTAAATAGAATTAAAATGGCAACACCAATGGATATTGCAGCATCAGCAACGTTAAAAATGGCGTTAAAAAAAACAGTGTTCCCCGCTGAGTCTTTTACTAGAGGAAAGTAAAACATATCTACTACCTTACCTTCTAACCAATTTCCGTAGCCTTGCCCGGTAAATGCCTGAGCTAAAACTCCACTCTCACTGGTATCAAAAATTCTACCATAAAAAATACAATCAATTATGTTACCTGCAGCACCAGCTAATATTAATGCAATTGCAATAACCAATAATTGACTAGTTTTGTTTTTAACCGAATCCCATAACCAATACATAATTCCAAATATTGCAAGTACTCTAAAGGATGTTAAAAGTATTTTACCATAATTACCTGGTAATTTCATGCCCCAAGCCATACCTTCATTTTCTATAAAATAAATCTGAAACCACGAAAATACAGATTCATATTCGTGCAATCTAAAATTTGTTTTTACATAAAATTTTGAAAGTTGGTCTATAATTAAAACCAGAACAACAATTATATAGGCTTTTTTAAGTGACATTTTTTTTGATTTTCTTAATTACAAATGTAATAGAATTACCGCATATAAAAAACGCTCCTAATAATTTAGGAGCGCTTTTTTATAAAACAATTAAAACTTTTGTTGTTGATTTTTTGCCTCAATACTCATTGTAGCATGAGGTACTAATTTTAAACGTTCTTTGTTAATTAA
>CAVBJB010000113.1:0-6349 GCA_963595625.1 Lachnospiraceae bacterium
AACTTCTTCTGTTTTAAATATGACATTACCAAAACTTTGGACCCGAGATTTTATACTTTGCTGTTTAGCAAGTTTTTTAATGGCTTTTGCCTTTTATCTTATAGGTTCTGTTATGCCATTTTACATAGTTGAAGAGTTTAAAACAGATGAAGCTCAGACTGGTTTAATTTTAGCATGTTATATTACAGCTAGTTTAGTTGTAAGACCTTTTTCTGGATTTTTAGTGGATACCTATTCTAGAAAAAATATTTTTATTTACTCCTTAATTTTATTTACCGTTCTTTTTTACGGGTACATGAAGTCTAAGACTTTACTACTTTTTGTAGTTTTTAGGATTCTGCATGGTTTTATGTGGAGTTTAACCACAACCTCTAGTAGTACTTTAACTATTGATATTATACCTAGTGAAAGAAGAGGCGAAGGTGTTGGCTATTTTGGTTTAACATCAACTTTAGCTATGTCTATAGGGCCTATGCTGGGCTTAATTATTTACGATAAATTTCCTGTAGAGGTTAATTTTTACAGTGCTATATTTTTCTCTACCTTGGCACTTATTCTAACGTTTTTTATATCAGCTCCTAAAAAAGCTCCTACCGTAAGCGCTCCTATATCTTTTGACCGTTTTATTTTAATTAAAGCAGTACCAATTGGTATAAATTTATTAGGTATTGGTATTTGTTACGGAGCTCTATTTGGCTTTGCTGCAAAATTTGGTAAAAGTTTAGCGATACAAGATACTGGAATGTTTTTTATGTTTATGGCTGTAGGAATGACTGTTTCTAGAATATTTACGGGTAAACTAATAGACAAAGGGTACATTCATAAACTTATGATATACTCCTTAATCTTATTGGCCATTAGTTTGGTTGCTTTTGGTTTTGCAACTAATGCCATTGTATTTTTTGGATCTGCCTTTTTTATAGGAATATCATATGGTATTTTAAGCCCAACGTTCCAAAACTTATTTATAAATTTAGCAATTCCATCTAAACGTGGTACAGCAAATTCTACCTTTTTTAGTTTTTATGACTTAGGGATTGGATTAGGGATGGTACTTGCCGGTAGTATAGCTACACAATTAAATTTTAGTTATATATTTTTAATTGGCGGTGTTATTACAGCCTTTGCCCTTGTCTTTTACATTTTTATATCTAAGCCACTTTATAATAAAAATAAAGTAATATAATAACAAAACGCCCGCTTTACAGCGGGCGTTTTTTTTAATTTTTAATAATTTTATGAGTAGTTAAACCTTCAGCTGATTTAATTTGGATAAAGTAAACTCCGTTGTTTTGAGATGAAATATCCAGTTTATCAACATTAGTTACATTTAAAATTACTCTTCCTTGAATATCATAAACCGTTGCATTTAAAACTTCTTTGTTAAAATGAACTAATCCTTTCGTTGGATTAGGATAGACTTTAATTTTATTTGAAGTATAATCAACAGCTGCCGAGCTTAAAGTATTTCCTGTATTTAAATACTGATTATACATGTCAGAAACGGTTGTTGCACTATGTGTTGCTGATGCAAAAAATAATTCATCTATTAATCCTCTGTAATAATAATCAATATTATTATTAAACATATGCGCTATACTAATAGATTCTATTGTAGAAATGGGTTGCAGTAATGAATTTAAAGTTAAAGTACTGTCTAAATTACCATTAACATACAATTTAATATTATTTTGATCCACAGTAACGTTGACATAATACCAAGATGAAGAATTATTTTCTAAAATAACATTTGATAGTAAAACTTGTTGGTTTTGTCTTACTACTAATCTTCGATCAGAATAGTTAATACCAATATATAAACGTTCAGATAATGAGTAACCTAACTCAGTACTAGAAGGTATTAAAACTATAGGTCTATAAATTCCATCCCCTGTCCCCATACCAGAATCTTCACGTATTATATTACCTGGTTTTATCCCAAAAGAAATTGAAAAGTTACTTCCAGAGATATCTGAATTAAAAGAAGTAGGTATTCTTCCGAAAACTCCCATACCTGAACCTGTATTAAAAGTACCGCTTTTATTTGATTGATTTAAATTGTTAGCACTATAAACAAAGTTACCATACGTAGATAAATTATAATTTCCATAAAAATCATTAGTATTACCATCAAATTTATATAGTAATTTTTTTATAGGAGTAGTTTGACTATACGTTTCATTATATATCGTATTTATTTGAGCATCTGTTAGGTTAGTATTATATACCAAAATATCATCCAGATATCCTGTTAATGAAGACCAACCTAAAGAACTTGTAATACCTAAAAATGTAATTTTATTATGAAGTGCTAAATCACTAATGGTATGATTCATAGCAATATTATCAGATAAAACTCCATTTACATATATTTTATAGTAACCACCTGAACCGAATTTATAATTAATAGCGTAATGTACCCAATCTGTAGTATTAAATGTAGTCGCTGAATATCCTGCGATACCCGTTGATGAGTTTCTATAACTCGCGTACCTTATTTTATTTGGATTAGAAACATTGGAATTTGCTAACATGATACCTTCAAAAAAACTAGCATTTCCGTTATGCATATATACAATTGGTCTAGACTCGTTTATTGTAAATCCTCCAAGAGCACTATGTTTGTACCAAAAGGAAATAGTTCCTTGTGATTTAAGTGTAGAATTAGATGGTATATTTAAAGAAAATTCACCATGATTTGAATCTAAAAAAGCTGCATTATTTTCATATCCAAATCTATCTGTTACAAGTGATATATTATTACCTATAGTAAATTCTGTATTCTGAAGTTCACCTGAAAATCTATGTGAATAATCTGGTGTTGGTGTAGTTTGTCCATAAATTCTTAAACACATAAACCAAACCAAAAAAAGTAATGTTTTTCTCATAAATAAATTAATTTAAATTAATTAAATTTAAAAAGAAGGTTACTAAACTAAAAGAGCACTTTATAAACTAGCCTTAAAACATTATGAAATTACCTTTTCAGTTTACCACTACTAATTAAAACACTAATCTACAAACCATAACAATTTTAAAATCTTATCGTAATTAACAAACATTATAATAGTTACTTTTACTCTTATAATTTAGAGTATATACTATTTCAAAATAAAATACCTACTTTTGTAGCAATGAAGAAACTGTTGATATATAAACAATATATTATACTTGTAACAGCACTAGTGGTAGTATTGTTACAGCCTCTTCATGCCTTAGAGCATTTTTATAACGAAGTACTTACTTCAGAAACTAATAAAAAACACGCTCATAATGATTCATTAGGATTAGAAGATGACTGTCCCATTTGTCATTTTAATCAACAGCCTTACATTTTAAATGATGTTGTTGTTTTTAATATCTATACATCCATACCTCAAAATCATACCATAGCATTTATTGCTAAACCGTATGATAAGCAATTATTTTCCCACTTTTATTTAAGAGGGCCTCCCTGTTTTAGAACCATATAATTTTCAAACTGTTATAACACACGTTATTACAGTAATCATTTATGTTGTATTCTAAAAATATTTGTATGCAAAAATTTATTCTTGCACTATTTTTAAGTACTGCAACAATGGGTATGGCACAGAATAAAATCTCCGGAATTGTAAAAAACAATTTGGGAGAAGCTATTAATGCAGCACACATTCATTTTGCAAACCAAGGGCAGGAAACTGACGTTAATGGACGCTTTGAATTTTCTAAAATTAAAGACGGAAAATTTAAATTATCCATAACACATGCCGGATACTTAAAAAAAGATACGCTATTAAACGTATCTTCCTCTTTTCATATTAATCTAACGCTAATTAAAGAAACAGAAGCGTTAGACGAGGTTGTGGTACTTACAAATGCCTATAAAAAAGTACAAAACACCACTGCAATCAATCAACAAAAAGTAATCGATTCTTATAAAGGATCACTGGCAGCATCCTTAGAGGATGTAGCTGGAGTTAATGCATCTGTTATTGGAGCTGGACAATCAAAACCTATTATCCGAGGATTATCTGCTAGCAGAGTTGCCGTAACAGAAAACGGAATAAAACAAGAAGGGCAACAATGGGGAGCGGATCATGGGCTAGAAATTGACCCATTTAATACAGAAAAAGTCGAAATTATTAAAGGAGTTGGAACCATAGCCTACGGTAGTGAAGCCATGGGTGGTGTTATAGCTATTAACAACAGTACCATTCCTAAAGATAGTTTACACGGTAGCGTAACATTACTTGGCAAAACCGTGAACGATGGTTATGGTATTAATGTAAATCTAAAACAAAAGTTTAAAAATTTATATTATAAGTTTAATGCCACTACCCTATCCTATGCCGATTATAAAATCCCAACCCATAACATAAAGTACTTAAATTATAATGTTCCTGTTTTTAATAATCGATTAAAAAATTCAGCGGGATTAGAGCGTAATATTTCCGGACAAATAGGATATTTTGACAGTAAATTTCATAGTTACATACAAGTATCTAACAACTACACCAAAGCCGGATTTTTTCCTGGAGCCCATGGTATTCCAAACCTAGGAGCAGTACAAAAGGATGGGGACAATCGTAACATTGAGTATCCGTATCAAAACGTAAACCACCTAAAAGTAATTTTTGATAATACTTATAAAACCAACAACGGGAGTTTAAATTTTAAAGTTGCTTTCCAAAACAACCACCGCCAAGAGTGGAGTAAATTTCATACCCATTACAGCAACCAAACCGCGCCAAGTAAAAACCCAGATTTAGAGCTCGATTTTAATCTAAACACAATAGATGCTCAAGTAAGCTATTACGAACATTGGTCAGAAAATCACCATTCCAAATTCGGAATTCAGCACCAATACCAAGACAATAAAAGCAAAGGATATAGCTATCTATTGCCAGAATATCTTAAAAACAGCTTCGGGATTTTTGCTACGCACGAGTACCAAATAACCCAACGACTTAAGGCCGAATTGGGAGCACGTTTGGATTGGTCAACATTAAACATCAATGCGTATTACGACACCACTTTATATAACTACCTAACAAGTATCGGAAAAAACGACGCTGTTGCTAATTATTACGCTTTACGTACACCTGCTTTAAATAAAAACTTTAACGCTACCAATTTTGCATTAGGTTTAAATTATGTACTTACAAAAAACTGGAACGTAAATTTTACAACCGCATCTAATTTTAGATTTCCTACTGCCATAGAGTTGGCTTCAAACGGAATCCACCACGGAGCATTTAGGCACGAGCAAGGAAACGCCAATTTAAATCCAGAAAAAGGATGGGCTTTTGACTTGGTTGTAAAACACCAAACCGATGATTTCCTGTTTCAAGTAAGTCCGTACGCGTATTATTTTACCAATTATATTTATCTTAAACCCTCTGGGCAATTCTCTATTTTACCACACGGTGGACAAATATATCAGTACAACCAAAGTGAGGCTTTACTATCAGGATTTGAGGTCGAGGTAGAAAAAACATTTTTTAAAAAACTAACCGTAAATGCCATTGCAGAGTATTTGTATAACCAACAAATCACAGAAAACAAATCAGGTAATTACGCTTTACCTTTTACACCGGCAAGCAACATTTACGGTAAAATAACCTATGCGTTTAAAGACACTAAAAATTTAAAAAACAACAAAATAAACGTAAACGCAAAACACGGATTCCAACAAAACCGCATAGCACAAAACGAGGAAATTACTCCAAGCTACACAACCGTAGGATTTGGTTTACAATCTAAAATAACCATCAAACATTTTCAGGTCAATGCGCAGCTAAGTGCAAGCAATCTTTTCGATGAAAAATATTACAACCACAGCAGTTATTACCGCGCCGTACAAATCCCTGAATTAGGCAGAAACATTCAATTAATCATACAAATACCCTTTTAATCATGAAAAAATCAATTTTATATATCGCTACAATCGCATCATTCTTTATCGCATCTTGTTCCTCTAACGACGGTGATGTAGACAACCAAAAACCAGAAATTGTGTTGCTTGAGCCACACGATCACGAAGGTTTTCAACCCGGGAGTGAGATCCATATTCAAGGGATTATCACAGATAACGTAGCCCTAGGTTCTTACAAAATCGAAATTCACGGCGCAGACGACAACCATACCCACGCACGTTTATCATCCGCTAACATCCAATTTACCTACGAGCAAACCTTTACCGTAGACCAAAACACGCAGGTAATAGAGTTGGATCACGAAATCCAAATCCCAGAAACCATCAACGGTTTACCCATTGCAAACGGCCACTACCACGTAGGAATTTTTGCTCTAGATAAAGCCGGAAATCAACAGCAGGTATTCACAGAAATTTACATTGGTACAGACG